>DATBYP010000030.1:0-7569 GCA_036513675.1 Candidatus Acidiferrum sp. | reverse complement strand
ATGAGCCCGCGGCAATTTGCCGCACCTCGCGCGGGTTTATAGAACAAAGCGGTCGGTCTTTGCTCGGCTCGCTGGTCGGCCAAGGCAAACAATTGAATCAACAGAAGAGGGACGAAGCAAAATGAAATCCCCTTATGTCGTTCCACAAGTCAAAAAGCAGACGTCCCGCAAAGACTTTTCGCACAAATCAGAGATTCGAACTCTCCACCCTCTGCCTTAGAAACCGTTGGACCTACTTTGCCAAATCTTGCCGAGCAGTCACGTGGTCGATATGCCCGGCGGAGGCGTCTTCCACTTGCCGGCACGGGATAGGTAAAACGCCTACACCGGAAAACGTCGATAACCCTGTTCCCTTGTGATAAGACAATCTGCAACAGTTGGCGGCAGACGCCGACGAGATATCATCAGTGAACATGAATTGATGTGGTAAGCCAAGACATTGCGGAGGTTCTATGAGGAAAGTGCTCTTAGTATGTCTCGCTTTTTTGTTCCCGTCGCTGGCCCCTGCCCAAGAGAGTGCTCACAAACCTGAAGTCCCTGTTGACAAATGGACCAAGAAAACAATCCTGCTCATCGGTGCGCACGCCGACGATGATGCGATGTCACACGGTACGCTGGCGATGCTTCAAGCGCACGGAGATCAAGTCTATATCGTGACTCTGACGACCGGGAATGTGGGAACGCAAGACCCGAATTTGTCGCGCACTCAGCTTGCCGAGATTCGCCGGCGAGAGGAACTGGCTGCACTGGCGGAACTCGGCATTCCGGGTGAGCATTACATCAATTTAGGATACGACGACGGGCTTCTCGAATTTGAAGATCGCAAGGTAGTCGTGGAAAAGTTGGTGCGTTTGATCCGAACGATTCGGCCCGATGTGCTATTCGCTTTTGATCCGGGCAAGCGCTACCAACGCTGGCACAAGTCGGACCACCGGACGGCCGCGTACTTGGCCGCAGATGCGGCTCGGGCCGCCATGTGGCGACTCCTTTTTGAAGGTCAGATTATTCAGGACGGCCTCAAGGAGTACATGATCCCCGAATACATGTTTTATGACGGCGCTCAGGAAGACGAAAATATTTGGATTGACATCAGCGAGTTTGTAGAAAAGAGAGTAAGTGGGGGCGCAAAATACGTTAGCCAATTTGGACCCGGCTGGAACAAGTATCAGCCGCACCTCTCAGAGGTCGAGGTAAAGCAAATGAAGGATTCGGTGCGCGCCTCGATCCGAATGAAGGACGGAAAGCCGGTCGAAGGATTCCGATACTACAAGGGCCTGCCAGATTCGATAGGAAAATAGCCTGCGGTGATGGCGTTGAGCGGCCCGCCAAAACTGGTTTGTGCCATCTGGCGTTGATGATAGAGTTTCCGGCTGACGGGACACCACCTGTGGCAAACAGAGATGGGAGCCTTATTGTGAAACGAATTGGCGTGTTTGTCGCAATCGTGTTGATGGCGGCGGTCACTGTAGTAGCGCAAGCGCCTCGCGAAGGCGGGTGGCTCCCTCTTTTTAACGGGAAGGACCTCAGTGGCTGGAAGAAGAATGGGGATGAGAAGTGGGTCGCCGAACAGGGCACGATCCTATGCGAAAGCATAGCCAACAAGTACGGTTATCTAACCACTGAGAAGACCTATCGCGACTTCGATCTGCGACTCAAATTCAAGGGTGAGGCGGTCGGCAACAGTGGTCTATTTTTTCACGCACGGATCACGGGCATCGACCCGGAACACGGCCCGGACATCGAAGGGATGCAAGTGGAAGTGGATCCCAGTGTGGGCAAACACACCGGGGGGCTTTATGAAAGTGGAGGCCGAGGCTGGGTTGTAATGCCGACGCCCGAGGGTGAGCAGGCGCTAAAGCCGGGCGAGTGGAATGATCTTGGGGCGTCGGTTCGCGGCAATCATATCGTAATTCATCTGAATGGCGTTCAGGTTACGGACTACAATGACGCCTCGCCGAAATTCACCGACGGCGTGATTGGCTTGCAGATTCACACCGGAGGCGGCGTGAAGATGAGATGGAAGGACATTTACATCAAGGAGAGATAGAGATTTTGTTTGCGCGTTGCTCAGGAGAATTTTCTTTCGCAACTCAAGCTATGAATAGAAAAAACCGTCGCGCTTTTCTTCAAACTTCCGCCGGAGCCCTGGCGGCCAGCCTAAGCCCCGCGGCAGTCGCCGCACTGAATCTTGGAACTATTCCGGACGATATTGCGGCGGGAGTTGGAACAGCACAGACCGCTCCCCCGGCAGCCTCCAATGAGGGTAAAAAGCCACTGCGTCTGGGCCTGATCATTGGTGTTGGCGAAGACCCTGACGCTACGATGGCCAAGGTCCACGATTTGGGCCTGCCAACCTGCCAGGCATTCGTAGATGATTTCAAGCCTGGGCTTGCGGAACGGCTACGACAGGCTTTCGACAAGCACGGGATCGAGGCTACCTCGCTGGTCGTCGGCGGACCTGGGAAAGAAGTATGGGATTTTTACCAGGGGCCCCTCACGATAGGACTGGTTCCGCGAGAGACGCGAGCAGCTCGCATCGCGCACATCAAGAAAGCCTCGGACTTCGCCAAGCAATGTGGCATTCCTGCCGTCCAGACACACTGCGGATTTATCCCCGAAAACCCCAATGACGAGGTATACCGAGAAACCGTGACGGCAATGCGCGAAGTGGCCGCCTATTGCAAGCGCAACGGCCAGAATTTCCGTTATGAGACCGGGCAGGAGACTCCCATCACCTTGGTACGAGCCATTCAGGATGTCGGTGTGGACAATCAGGGCGTCAACTTCGATCTTGCCAATCTAATTCTCTACGGCAAGGCTAACCCAGTCGACGCCATCGAATTGCTCGGCCCGTACGTCCAAGGAATTCACGCGAAGGACGGGCTGTGGCCGACAAACCCCAAGGAGCTGGGCGAAGAAGTTGCAATCGGCAAAGGCAAGGTGGATGTTCCGCGCATTATCGCGCGCTTGAAGGAGCTGAAGTATCGCGGCGCGGTCACTATCGAGCGAGAAATTTCTGGGGCGCAGCAAGTGGAAGATGTGCGGGCTGCGAAGGCTTATCTGGAACGATTAATCGGATAGTTCCGCTGTATAGCCCTGCGAAGTATTCGGATTTTTATTGCTTTAAGTAATCCGTGCACCGGATTCGCTGGGAGCATCGCAAGCGAACCTACTTAGCATCAGGAGGACAAATGTCAAAGAACTTGGAGAAGCAACCGAACTCTTCGGACAAAATCGACCGCCGTAAATTCATCGGAGTAGCGGCAGCTACAGCCGGCGCCATGTTTATCAGGCCCGCGCTGGTGCATGGCACGGCAGCGAACTCCGCAATTCGAGTTGGCCTGCTTGGGTGCGGCGGGCGCGGGACTGAGGACGCAACGAATCTCGTGGACACCGGCGGGGCTCGCGTCGTGGCGCTCGGCGACCTATTTCGCGATCAGCTCGATACCGCCCGCGCACACTTCGATAAAATCCAACAAGATAAAGGTTACGCCGCGATCGATGCGTCGCAACTCTTCCTTGGCCCCAACGCGTATCAGCAAATCGCTGGGTCCAAGGAATTGGACGCCATCGTCATCGCCACTCCGCCTTATTACCATCCTAAGCATCTGGAAACCGTCGTGGCCGCAGGAAAACACGTCTATCTCGAAAAGCCCGTCGCTGTTGATGTTCCTGGCGCATTGAAGGTGATCGAAATCGGCAAGCGCGCGGAAGGCAAGCTCAGCCTGGATGTCGGATTCCAGATTCGCGATTGCCCCCCATTCGTCGAAATGGTGCGGCGCATCCATGATGGGGCAATCGGTAAGATTGTCTGCGGAGAGGCTCATTATCTCACCGGCTACATTGACCGGCCAGCGTGGCCTAACGCTTCACCTGCCGAGCATCGCTTGCGCAATTGGGTACACGATCGTGTTCTTTCCGGTGACATCATCGTGGAGCAAAACATTCACGTGATCGACATTTGCAACTGGATTCTGAAAGCTCATCCGCTAAAAGCTTCTGCGACTGGCGGGCGTCAAGGCCGGCCTGCGAACGATGGCGACGCGTTTGGAAATTACAACGTGCTGTTCCATTATCCGGACGACGTCGACGTGACCTTCAGCTCGACGCAATTTGCGAAAGGCTGGTGGGACGTCACTGAGCGGTTCTTCGGCACCAAGGGCACTTCGCAGTCTCCTTACACCGGCCCACTCGGCATCTGGGGCGACGAACCGTGGCAAGCTGCCGGTTCCCCTGCCAAGGATAAGTCTGAGCCTCAGGCGTTCTCGGTCACCGGAAGCTTTACCTCCAATCTCGAGTTCGCCGATCCGGAAAAGAAGAAGGCCTTTGTCGAGAGCATCAGCAGCGGTAAATTCCATAACCAAGCGGCCAAGGGCGCCGAATCTGCTTTTTCCTGCATGCTGGCGCGTAGCGCCGCATATAAAGGACGCGAGGTCAGCTGGGACGAACTCATGAAGTCGACCGAGGTATGGGATCCGAAGATCGACCTGAATAAACTCACCTAGCGGAACCCTTGCCAAGTTGGCAGGAGTGAGCAGGTAAGCCGCGTAAGAGGGGTGCAAATGCGTCGAGCATCGCGTCGCGAATTTTTGAAGTCGTCGGTCACCGCCGGCTGTGCTGCCGGTCTTGGCGGCGGCCTGTCCGAATATATTGCGATGGCGGGCCCTACTACGCCGCACGCCGGAGCGGGGACGACCCCGGCGCCTACTCCCTCACCCATAAAAAAGGGCGTCCTCTTGGACATGCTGCCCGAAAATCTCAGTTATGCCGACCGTTTCAAACTGGCGCGCGCCGTGGGCTTTGAAGTTGTGCAAGCGCCCACCGAGCCTGATGAACGCAAGGCCGAAGAAATCAAGAAAGCCGCGGACGGCGCCAACATTCGGATTGACTCCGTCATGAACATGGACCACTGGAAGTATCCACTGTCCTCCAGTGACTCTGCCGTGCGGGAAAAGAGCCTGGCGGGAATGCGCACATCTCTTCATAACGCCAAGCTCTGGGGATCGGATGCGGTTTTGCTCGTTCCCGCCGTCGTGAATCCGCAGATCTCTTACCGCGACGCTTGGACGCGCTCCCAGCAGGAGATCCGCAAACTTATTCCTCTTGCCGAAGATCTGAAAATCGTGATCGCCATCGAGGAAGTGTGGAACAGGTTTCTCCTGAGCCCGCTCGAAATGGCCACCTACATAGACGAGTTCCATAGTCCGTGGATTAAAGCGTGGTTCGACGTCGGCAACGTGCTGCTTTACGGCTATCCGCAGGACTGGATTCGAACGCTAGGCAAGAGGATCGTGAAGGTGCACCTCAAGGATTTCAAGCGCAAGGAAGACGGATACGCCTGGGTTAATCTTGGCGACGGTGACGTAGACTGGCCAGCGGTGCGCCAAGCCTTCACTGAAATCGGATACGCAGGCAGCGCCGTGACGGAACTGGAAAAAGGCGACGAGTCCTACCTACGTGACGTGAGCAATCGTGTGGACCGGCTGGTCCTCGGCCGCGCCTGACAATCGCGGCGGCGATACTTACTTTTCGATGGAGAGGAATAGGCAGACTCGCTCCATCTCTCAAGATAGCGGGAAAAATTCTGGACACCACTCCGCAGGCCAGTGACAATTCGAGACATGCGCAGCCCATTTCGGATGGGTAGTCGAAGAGATTTTCTCGCCCTGGCTTGCGCTTCTTTTTTTTCGCAGGTCCGCCGAAAGAAATCCGACTTAAGTTCGCTTCCCACGCTCGCTCCAATTCGCTTTCGCGAAATCGCCCATAGCGCAGGGTTGGACTTCGTGCTTGAAAACAATCCTACACCGCGCAAACACATGATCGAAACCATGCCGGGCGGTATTGCCGCATTTGACTACAACAATGACGGGCTAACGGACATTTTTTTCACGAACGGGGCGTCGATTCCCTCGCTCGAAAAGGATTCACCTAAGTTTTTCAACCGGCTTTACCGAAACGACGGCGGAATGCGCTTCACCGACGTTACATCGGAGGCTGGAGTTGCAGGCGCGGGCTATTCGATGGGCACGGCGGCTGCGGACTACAACAATGATGGCCATACGGATTTGTTCGTCGCAGGCGTCTACCGAAACATACTTTACCGCAATCAGGGCAACGGCAAGTTTGAGGACGTGACCGAAGCGGCGGGAATAAAACACGACAAATGGTCTGTGGCCGCCGGCTGGTTCGACTACGACAACGATGGATGGCTGGACCTGTTCGTGGTCAATTATGCGCACTGGACGCCGGACTTTGATCGCTACTGCGGCGAGCGTGACCGTAACCTGCGGGTCTACTGCCACCCAAAGTATTTTGAGGGGCTCCCCAATACGCTCTACCGAAACCGGCGCGACGGAACTTTTGAGGATGTCACCGCCAAAGCGGGCATCGGCGCGCACATCGGCCGCGGTATGAGCGTTGCCTTCGCCGACTACGACAACGACGGCCTGATGGACATTTTTGTGACGAATGACAATATGCCGAACTTCCTGTTCCACAACCAAGGCGACGGAACATTCAAAGAGGTTGCGCTGGAAGCCGGCGTGGCGCTTACCAATAACGGCCTGCCCGTGGCGAGCATGGGGGTAGACTTTCGCGACTTCGACAACGACGGCTTACCCGACCTCAGCATCACGGCCCTGGCGGGCGAAACGTTCCCATTGTTCAAGAATCTGGGCAAAGGCTTATTCCAGGACGCGACGCATCAGAGCCGACTGGCCACGCTTACCACCACGCGCAGCGGCTGGAGCAACGGCTTCGTTGACTTTAACAACGACGGTTGGAAAGATCTTTTTACCGCTAATTCCGATGTCAATGACCTGATTGACTTATTTCAGTCCACGCACTACAAGCAGCCCAACAGTCTGTTCGCAAATCTTCGAGACGGTACGTTCCAGGACGTTTCCGCGGAAGCAGGTTTTACGCTCTCTCGGGCCCACCGCGGTTGCGCCTTTGCGGATTTCAACAACGACGGAAGAATCGACATTGTGGTGAGCGCTCTGGGTGAACCGGCCGAGCTTTGGCAAAACATTAGCCCGGAGGCCAACCACTGGTTGATTCTCAGGTTGATCGGTACCCGGAGTAACCGAGATGGGATAGGCGCGGTAGTTCGGTTGGGCGATCAGTGGAATCACGTTACCACGGCGGTAGGCTACGCCTCCTCGAGTCCACGAGATGTGCATTTCGGAACCGGCAAGCTCGAGAAGATTGAGAAAATAGAGATTCGTTGGCCAAGCGGCATTGTTCAGGTCCTGCGAAACGTTGTCACCAACCAGGTTCTCGAAGTACGCGAGCCCTCGAAATAGTCCAGCATTACGGCTTTTTCTAAGGCGGTGTTATCTCCGTATCTCGCCGGGCCGTCGTTGTCGCCACAGCGGCAGAACGCTGGATCTCCTGATAGTCCTCAAGCATTTCCTTGGCAAGACCAGTCTGCCCAGTTGCCTGGTAAGCTCTTGCGAGTTGATAGTGCAAGCTGCCGTCTTCGTCCGCAGCGAGCGCTGCTCTGAGATGGGGTATGGCATCGCTGGCTTTCCCGACGGCAATGTATGCGCGAGCCAGCGCCTTGCGAGC
>DATBYP010000029.1:0-2518 GCA_036513675.1 Candidatus Acidiferrum sp. | reverse complement strand
CCTGCCTGTCACGCAGGAGGTCGCGGGTTCGAGCCGGTCGCTCCCGCCAAATTCGACGAGAAAAATTGCTTTCCCCGTCTTGGCATGTCACTAGTTCAGTTGAGTCGATCACTTCATGAGCGCAATCTTGCTCGCTCCCATTCTGGTCATTCTGCCCTTCTGCTTCCCTGACCTAGCGTGCCAGCACAGCTATGTGAAACGGACCCTTGAAATATCAATTGACACCATCAGACATGCGACCACTCGCTATTGCTGCCAGCCTCCTCCCAATGCTTGGTACAGCTGAACCAGCGCCAACAGTTCATTGAGCCGTGCCTGCACGAGGCCAAGCTCTGCAGAGAAGGCGTTGGTTTCGTTGGTCAATACTTCCAGATAGCCCGTGACACCACCCGTGTAGCGCATGTGGGAAAGACGCGCCGCGTCCTGGGCGGATCGGAAAAGCAGTTCTTGCTGTGCGCGGAATTCTCGGGTCTTGTGGTATGCCACTAGGGCGTCGGAGACGCTGCGAAAGGCTCCCTGAATCGATTGTTGGTAAAACAGCACCGCCGTTTGCTTGCGTGCCTCCGCGAGACGCATCTCCGAGCGGAGTCGGCCACCCGTAAAGATTGGCTGGGTCAATGAGGCGCCGAAGCTCCACGCGCCAGCGGGTCCGGTGAACAAGCTGGTCAATGCAGAGCTCTGGAATCCACCGGCGCCGCTCAGCGAGATCTGAGGAAAGTAGGCGGCACGCGCCACGCCGATCTCCGCGTTTGCCGCAACCAGCTGCGCTTCGGCTTGCCGAATGCCCGGCCGACGCTCCAGCAGAGACGACGGAAGGCCCGGCGGCACTTCGGGAGGTTGGCGTTGCTCGGTGAGTGTCTGCCCTCGGGGTATGTCACCTGGATTCTGACCAAGCAGAATGCTGAGAAGGTTTTCCTGCTGCTCAATCTGCTGTTCGAGTGCGGGAATCTCCGCGCTCGCCGTGAATACCAACTGCTCAGCCTGGCGCACGTCGAGCAGTGACGTCGAACCCCCGTCTGCCAGGATGCGTGTCAGCCGCAGGGATTCCTGCCGCGAATCGAGCGTACGTTTGGAAATCTCGAGCTCCAGGTCGAGCGCCCGCAGCTGGAAGTACGCGCCGGCGACATTGGCCACGAGCGTAGAGACGACTTCCTGGCGGGCCCATTCGCTCGCTAAGAGATTGGCGCGAGCGGCTTCGCTTGCACGGCGAAACTTTCCCCAGAAATCCAGTTCCCAAGCAGCAGACAGATTGAGCTGCCCGGTGCTGGTTTCAAATGCTGGAAGAAACTTGGATTGGGCAGTGCGGGTGTCGGCAATTCCCGCTCCGCCACTTAGACTTGGAAACTGATCGGCGTGGGTGATCCCGAGCTGCGCTTGTGCCTCGATCACGTGGGACGCTGCGATACGTAAATCGTAATTTTGCTGCAGCGCGGTGCGAATCAGCGCGCGCAACTGCTCATCCTGAAATATGTCCCACCACTTTTGATCGCCCAGGGCGGCAATGTCCGTTTGTGCACTTCCGTCGGGGACCGCTCCCCGATACGACGCAGGGACCGCGACGGCTGGCCGCTTGTAATTCGGACCCAGGGTGCAGCCGGAAATGAGAAAAGCGGGGATCAGCAGCGCAGCCCAATTTCTCATGCTAATCAGCCTCGGCCGGCGCACTGTCAGGAGCTGGGAGCAACCGGCTCTGGCGGCCCGCACCGGACCACTTCTCGACCAGATAAAACATGGCGGGAATGAAGAAAATGCCGATGAGGCTCGCAGCCAGCATGCCTCCGATGACAGCTGTCCCCATGATCTGGCGGGCCACGGCGCCCGCGCCGGAAGCGGTCCACAGCGGGACAGCACCCAGGATGAATGCGAACGAAGTCATCAAAATCGGGCGAAGCCGCAGGCGCGCACCCTCGAGCGCAGCCTCCGTCAGGGGCTTGCCCTGTTCGTATTGCTCCTTCGCAAACTCCACGATCAAGATTGCGTTCTTCGCCGCCAAGCCAATCAACATCACCAAGCCGATTTGCGAGTACACGTCGCTTTCGATCTGCACCATATAGCTCGGTACAAAGGCGGCGAGAATCGTCCGGCGCAACCACAAAACGAAAAACGCTCCAAAAATTGCAACCGGAGTGCTGAGAAGCACGCTGAAGGGAAGAGACCAGCTTTCATACAATCCGGCGAGAATCAGGAACACGAACAGAAGAGAGAACCCGAAAATGGCCGCCGCCGGAACACCTTCCCGCGCTTTCTTTTCCTGAAAGGACATCCCGAGGTAGTCAAAGCCCATCTGACGCGGCATCGTTTTCCGGAAAACGTCTTCGAGGGCGGTCATCGCCTGGTCTGCGCTGTAGCCGGGAGCAGCGGCGCCATTAATTTGTGCCGCGCGATACTCGTTGAATCGCATCGTGAATTCAGGGCCATCGCGAGGCTCAAAGCGAGTGATGGAAGCGAGAGGCACCATTCCGCCCTTGTCATTTCGCACGTAAAACTGGCCGACATTTTCTGGCCGGGTGCGATAATC
>DATBYP010000028.1:0-2861 GCA_036513675.1 Candidatus Acidiferrum sp. | reverse complement strand
GCCGGTCGTCGCTATTGCGCTTGAGTCCGAGCCGCACGTGATCCACGTCGTCGAGCGCGGCGGAGGCGGCGCGCGCGGAAACGACGCTGACGCTCCAGCCGGGGAAACCGGCGACGAGCCGTTTGGCATTTTCCGGAGTCGCCACGGCATAGCCGATGCGCATGCCGGCAAGCCCAAAGATTTTGGAGAACGTTCGCGCCACGATGACGCGCGGATCGACAACCGGGCGGTCAAGGAAAGATTCGTAATCGCCGCCGGGCGCGGCGAAATGATGATACGCCTCGTCGATCAGGACCGTGACGCCGCCCGGCAACTTGGCGATGAACGTTTCAATATCTTTGTGCGGCGTGATCGTGCCCGTCGGATTGTTGGGATTGACAATGTACACGAGCCCCGTCGAAGACGGTACGACGCGCTCGAGCATGGTGGGCAGGTCGTGCTCGTAGCGCTTATTGAGCGGGACGTCGACGACTTCGATGTTGGCGGTTTGCGCGAGTTTGCCGAGCGCGGGAAACGTGGGCGCGGCTTCGACCAGCCCTTTGCCAGGCTTGAGGAAAGCCATGGCGGCCATGCACAGGATTTCGCCGGAGCCGCAGCCGAGCACGATTTGCTCGCGCTTCACTTTGTGCAGCGCAGCCAGCTTGTCGACCAGCGTGTCGTACTCCGTGCGCGGATAGCGGTTGCCGCCAGCTGCCGATTCGCGCATCGCCGCAACAACTTTTCCGGATGGCCCGTAAGGATTCTCGTTGCGATACAGAAGAACCGGCTCCGCGGCAGTAGCGACGCCCGCGAGCCCTGCCGCCGAAGCGGAGTTTCCCCACAGCGCCTCTTCCATCCCTGGCGCAAGCGGGAAGCCGCGCAGCGCTGGCGCGGCAGCCCCGAAGATGGCGCCTGCGCCAAGATTGCGAAGAAGGTTTCTGCGGGAGAGTGACATGGGCGGTCCTCCTAGAAAAGGAGCGAAATGGAAATGGACGCGAACTGTTTTTCAGTACAAGCCCGGCACAGAAAAAAAATGACCAGGCGCTATGACAACAGCTCGCGGAAGCTATCTTAAGGCGGGGCGGCACGAAATTGCCAATGTTTCACGCATTCGGGTCTTCATGGCTGGCGAGACTGAGCCTGACGGGAAAATCGCCGCAGACATCCAGCGCGCTGCGTTGGCGCTGACCGTCAGCGGAAGACTGCCTGGAGGCTGGGAGGAGGAGGAGGAGAAACGCTCAGTGTGCGCGAGATGGAGATCGAAGTAGACGCCGGGCTGAACGACGCCGAAGCGCCCGCAGGCAGTCCGCTGACGCTGAGCGAGACTGAACCGCTAAACCCGATACTGCGAGTGACGTTGCGCAGTGTAGGTGGCGCTGCAGCCCTGCACAATAGTACGAGTGGATGGAACGGCGGAGATGCGTCAAGGGAATTGCGTGAGGCCAAGAATGTTGCCGTCGGGATCCTTGAACCAGGCGATTTTGGCGCCTCCGGGAGCGCTCCAGATCCCCTCCGCATCCTGCGTGGGCAAACCGTAACGTTCAAACTGCACGCCCCTCTGTTTAAGAGCGGCGACGGCTTCGGCGATGTCCGGAACTTGCCAGCCGAGAATGGTGAACGCTTGCGGCTTGAATCCCGGCGGAACATTGGTGACGCGCAGCATGATGCCGTTGGCGTCCAGTGCCAGTGCGAAATTATCCTGGCTGAGGACGCGCAGGCCAAGCACACCTTCGTAGAAAGGGCGCGCTTTGTTGGCGTCGAGGGTAGGCGCGAAAGCCATGATTTTGTGGTTGCCGAGCATAGCGTCCTCCTAGTGATTACGTTGCAGAATGGCAGGCAGTGTAACGCCGCAGGCTGTGCGGCTGGAGGAAAAGTGCTGCGATGGTCACCGCTGTTGGGGTAGATTGCGTGAGTTGAAGGCGAGTCGCAGGAGGAGCTATATGGAAGGCGCGGCAGCTTCGGTCGACAATACGAAGAAATTGATGGAGGCGATTCGGGCGGGGGACAAGGCCGCGGTGGATGCGTTGGTGGGTGCGGAGCCGGGATTGTTACGGGTCAGGGCACCGAATGGGTCTTCGGTCATGCTGCTGGCCGCGTATTTCGGGCATCCGGAAGTGGCGGAAGTTTTTGTGCGCCACGGAGCGAAGGCCGATGTGTTTGAGGCTAGCGCGCTCGGAGATTTAGAGACGGTGCGGAAGTTGGTTAGCGGCGATCGGGCGTTGGTTAATGAGTTTGCCGCGGATGGATTTTATCCGCTGGGATTGGCGGCGTATTTTGGGCATCGCGCGATTGTGGAGTTTTTGCTGAAGAACGGAGCGAATGTGAGTACGGCGGCGCGGAACGCACAGAAAGTAACGGCGTTGCACGCCGGCGCGAGCCGGGGTGGTGCGGAGATCGTGAAGATCCTTTTGGAAGCCGGCGCGGACTCGAACGCCAAACAGGAACGTGGCTTTGTGCCGCTGCATTCCGCGGCCGCCAACGGCAACGCTGCAATCGTCGAGTTGCTCCTGAAACACGGCGCGCGTGCCGATGCGAAGGCGGATGACGGGAAGACGCCGGCCGACATGGCCGCGGAAGGCGGGCACAAGGAGTTGGCGGAGGTGCTGAAGAAAGCGAACGCATAAGTTTGTTGGCTATGGGATTGTGTTGATGGACCGCCACTCAGAGACACCAGTGGGAGTACGGCAGTACCAATGGACTGGTACGCGAAATACGTTACGAAGTACTGGCCGGAATGAATCGGGCGGACTATCGACCCGCGATGGGGCGAAGCGCAAACTCGCAATTGTGATCGGGAACGGCCCAACCGGACTCGACCACGGTTCCCTCCATCCCCAACGCCCGAGCGGCCGGTCCCCCCACCGGCCGCTCACTTTTTTTGG
>DATBYP010000027.1:0-11359 GCA_036513675.1 Candidatus Acidiferrum sp. | reverse complement strand
ACCAAATCCCGCAAGGGAGCAAATCCCTTCTCGACGCGCTCCTCCTCCGGCCCATCCGCCAGATGCGCGTGCCCAATATCAAAATTAAACCGCAGCCCGGTCAGCCGCGTCTCGTCATAAAACGCCCGCAAATACGCCGGATCGCCCATCTCACTCGTCGTGTTCTCTACGCAAATCGTCACGCCCACATGCCGCGCGTGCAAAATCAAATGCTCTAGCGAGCTAAACGCGGCATCACGTTTACGCGGGTCTGCCGTCTCGCGTGTCCCGCCCATGTGAAAAATCATGCGCGGGAAAGGCAACTCCTCCGCGATATCAATTGCCCGCTTCAGCTCATCCATCGCTTCAACACGCCGCACCCGCTCCACCTCGCAAATCGAAAGTGGCTGCCCACTTTCGCGAGTAGCGCTTAGGTCGCGGCTCGTTGGCGCGTGCAGCGAAGTCAGCGTCAACCCCAAATCGGCGAGGCTCGTTCCGATATCTTGAGCCTCCGTTTTCGACGTGTAATCGAAGTGCCCACGCGAGCAAAAAATCTCCACACCGGAAAAGCCCGCGTCGGCAATTTGCCCCAGCAGCTCCCGTGTCAGCTTCCGCGAAACAAAAAGATACGTCGATAGCAGTCTCTGCACTGTCGTCTCTGTGCCCTCTTTACCCTGAGCCTCGAAGGGTGTGATCTCTGTGCTGAATTTCTTTCTTCAGTAGCCTACGGCAGCACCCTTGTCGCGCGGGTCCGCCGCTCCGAGTCTCTCTCCGCTCTTCGCGTCAATCCCAATCGCATTCGCCAATGCAATATGCCCTCGCCGCTTCACCGCGAATCCCCGCGCTTCCAGCGCCTTCTGCGTGCTCTCCGGAAAATCTTCTTCCATGAAAATCTGGTCCGGCAGCCACTGATGATGGAACCTCGGCGCATTAATCGCTGCCTGCGCATCCATCCCCAGCCGCATCCAATTGATCACGCTCAGCAGCGTCGCCGAAATAATTGTCGGCCCTCCCCGTGATCCCGTCACAAAGCTAAGCTTCCCATCGCGCAACAAAATCGTCGGTGTCATCGAGCTCAGCGGCCGATGCCCTGGCGCAATTGCATTCGCGTCGGACTGAATCAAGCCAAACAACGCATTCGGCACGCCCGGCTGCGTCGTAAAATCATCCATCTCATCATTCAGCAAGAATCCCGCCGTGCTTGTCACGTGCGATCCGTAGCTGTCATTCAGCGTATACGTGCTCGCCACCGCATTTCCTGCCGCGTCCACCACCGAAAAATGCGTCGTGTGCGGCCCTTCGCCCAAACTCACCAGCGTCGATGGGGCAGCGCCAACCGCAGCCACCCCGCACGCATGCGGCTTCCCAGCCCGCACCTCTTTGCTCGAAGACGCGCGCTGCGCATCGATCGTTTCTGCCAACTCCTTCGCGTAACACGAAGCTGTGAGCCCCGCCACTGGCACGTTCGAATAATCTGGGTCCGCCAAATACGCCGCGCGATCCGCAAACACCCGCCGCATCGTCTCCGCCACCATGTGCACGCTCTCCACGTCGTCCCAACTCTTCAGCGGCACATCCTTGAGCATATTCAGCGCCTCAATGATCGCCACGCCCCCCGAGCTCGGCGGCGGCGAAGTCACCACTTCCCATTCATGCCCGCCGCTTTCATATTTCGCCCGCAACACTTCGCGCACCTTCGGCTTATACGTTGCCAAATCTTCCGGCGTAATCAACCCGCCGGACTTCGCCATATCCGCGGCGATCATACGCGCCGTTTCGCCTCGATAAAATTCTTCCGCGCCCTTTTGAGCGATGCGTTTCAGCGTAGACGCCAGTTCCGGCTGCTTCAGCGTATCTCCCGCCTTCAGCATCTTCCCGTCATTCAAAAAAATTCGCCGGCTCATTGGAAACCGTTCGAGTCCCGCTTTCTCCTCCCGCAGCTCCCGCTCGAGCTTTTCGCTAACCGCAAATCCGTTTTCCGCCAGGCGAATTGCCGGCGCCATCACGTCCGCCAGCTTCATCGTCCCATACGTCTTCAGCGCAAGCTCCAACCCCGCCACCGTTCCCGGCACCGCCACCGACTTGTACCCAATCACGGAAGCCTCTTCATCCAGCTTCCCATCTGCCTTGATATACATGTTGCGTGTCGCCGCACTTGGCGCCACTTCGCGGTAATCCAGAAAATTCGTGCGTCCATCCGCCAGCCGCACCAACATAAATCCGCCGCCGCCAATATTCCCCGCGGCCGGCTCCACGACCGCCAGCGCAAACGCCACCGCCACCGCCGCATCTACCGCGTTCCCGCCGCGCTTCAAAATTTCCAAGCCCGCCTTCGACCCCAACTCCTCATCGGTAGCCACCATGGCCTTTGCTCCGCGCACCGCCTCCCGCGGCCATTGCTTCGCCGCCTCCGTACGCGTCCGATATTCCGCCGCAGTCTGCCCCTGCGCCATACCCGGCGTCACCAGACATGCCGCCAAAGCGCACAACCGTATTGTCAGTTGGTTTCCCATTGCAAGCAAACGACACTAAGTGATTAAGTCTGCATCGTCAAGACAAGCCCCGAACCCTGTTCCTTCTGGTCGTCCGTCGTGAATTCCCCTTCCACGCCCAATGTGATTTAATCCCCTCACCTCAATCGAGGAGGACTTCCCTATTGAAAACGTTCGCAAGAAATCTCTGCTCCGCGCTCTTACTAACCTTCGTATTCTTCGCATCGGCCCAAGCGCAAACCACGCCACCCGCCGACCTCGATTCCTACGTCGCCCGCGCCCTGAAGACCTTCGAGGTCCCAGGGCTCTCCGTCGCCATCGTCAAAGACGGCAAGACCGTCCTCGCCAAAGGCTACGGCGTCCGCAAACTAGGCGCCTCCACTCCCGTCGACGAAAACACACTCTTTGGCATCGGCTCCAACACCAAGGCCTTCACCTCCGCTGCTCTAGCCTCCCTGGTCGACGCCCACCAAATTTCCTGGGACGATCCCGTCTACCAACGCCTCCCCGGCTTTCAAATGTACGACCCCTACGTTTCTCGCGAAATGACCATCCGCGATCTCCTCACCCACCGCAGCGGTATGGGACTCGGCGAAGGCGATCTCCTCTTCTGGCCTCACACCACCTTCACCCGCGACGACATCATCTACCGCCTTCGCTTCATGAAGCCCGCCTCCAGCTTCCGCAGCCACTACGCCTACGACAATCTCATGTACATCGCCGCCGGCCAGATCATCCCCGCCGTCACGGGCAAATCCTGGGAAGACTACATCCACGAAAAAATTCTGCTCCCGCTCGGTATGAACACCACGAATCTCAGCAATGCTGCCTTCAAACCTACCGACGATTACGCTTCCCCGCACTCCAAAGTCGACGGCAAGCTCCAAGCCATCGACTTCGTTGGCCTCGATAACGCCGCACCCGCCGGCGCCATCAACTCCTCCGCTACCGAAATGGCCAAATGGATCACACTCCAGCTCAATCGCGGAAAATTTCCCAACAGCGACAAACGCCTGTTCAGCCAAGCGCAATCCCGCGAAATGTGGTCCGCGCAAACTATTCTCCCGGCCGGTGAGCGCCCCAGTCCGCTCGCGGCCCTCAATGCAAAGTTTGCTGCCTACGGGCTCGGCTGGGGTATGCGCGACTATCACGGACGCAAGTTAGTCGGCCACACCGGCGGCGTGGCCGGCTTCGTCTCCCGCGTCATGCTCGTCCCAGAAGAGAATCTTGGCGTCGTCATCCTCACCAACGCCGAGCAGGGCGGCGCCTTCGAATCTATTCTTTATCACGTTCTGGATCACTATCTCGCGCTCCAGCCCACCGACTGGATTGCCGCCTTCAAAACCGCTGACGAAGCGCAAGAAAAAGAAGCCGCCGAAATCACAAAGACGCAAAACACCGGCCGCGCCAGCGACAGCAAACCTTCGCTCCCATTCGAGAAATACGTCGGCCTCTACACGGACGCTTGGTACGGACCCATCACCATTCGCATGGACAGCGGCAAGCTGATCTTCACCATGAACCACACCCCAAACGCCGTCGCCGACCTCCAGCATTGGCAATACGACACCTTCAAAGCCCACTGGCGCGACCGCACCATCGAAGATGCCTTCGTAACTTTTTCGCTGAAGCCCGACGGCAACATCGACCACTTCACCATGGTCGCCGTCTCCCCGCTAGCCGACTTCAGCTTCGACTACCAAGACCTATACTGCACCCCAGAGAAATCTTCGAAGTGATATGCATGTCTCTGCGCGTGGACAGGCGTAGTGCTTTCGCATTATTGCGGCTGTTCACCATCTCCGCTGTAATCTCCCGCAACCATTGGTAGTGTCCAAAGGCTTCTTCCCCGAAGCCAATTCTTTCAGGTGCATTGCGGTTGAGCTAGTACGCGCTTCTTCGGAGTGGAGTGAACCGATGCGTCGATTTCTCTTGCTGGTCCTATTGTTTGCTGCTCCCTGTGCCTTTGCGCAAAGCAATTTCGCGATAGTGCGTGGCGTCGTCTATGACCCGCAGCACAATCCCGTCGCAGGTTCCGAGGTGCAACTCACTTCTACCGCCACGCACGCCGTTCGCCGCTCCGTCAGCAACGAGCAGGGCATCTTCGAAGTCACCGCGCTATGGCCCGGCGAGTACGAACTCGCCGCGCAATCCGCCGGCTTCGCTTCCCTCACGCAGACTCTTCGTCTCGAGGTCAACCAGCAGCTCGCCCTCGATCTCAATCTCAAGCTCGCTTCCGCCAGCAGCACTCTGCAGGTCGTGGCCTCCGCCGCCGACGTTCTGCACACCACCGACGCCAGCGTCGGCGAAGTCATCGAGCCTGCCGCCGTACGGGAGCTTCCGCTCAATGGCCGGATGCTCATCGATCTCGTTCTCACTGTGCCCGGCGCGCATGTCAGTCACGGCGCGCAAACCGGCGACATGAATCCCCTCTACTGGCGCCCCGGCCAGCGTTCCGCGGTCAGCATCGGCGGCAACCGGCCCAACGCCAATTACTTCCTCCTGGACGGCACCACCGACACCGATCCCACCTTTAACACCCTCAACCTCAGCCCCTCTCCCGACGCCGTGCAGGAGTTCAAAGTGCAAACTGGCAGCTACACCGCAGAAATGGGCGGCGCGGGCGGCGGACAAATCAATATCGTCACCCGCGGCGGCACCAATCAGTTCCACGGCACCGCTTACGAGTTCCTCCGCAACGGCGCAATGGACGCCCACACCTTTGGTGACATGGGCGGCTCAAAATTCCTCGTGCAAAATAATTTCGGCGGCTCGCTGGGCGGCCCCATCGCCCAGAGCAAAACATTTTTCTTCGTCAACTACGAGGGCCTGCGTCGCTCAAAAGCCGACGCCATGATGGAGACCGTTCCCACTCCTGACGAAATCGCCGGCGATTTCAGCATGAGCGGCAAGACCATCTACAATCCCTTCAGCGCTCATGCCAATCCCAATTTCGACCCCACCAAGCCGATCAGCCCCAGCAATCCGCAAATCATCCGCGACGCGTTCCCCAATAACCAAATTCCTTCCGGCATGCTGAGCACCGCAGCGCAAACCTTTTTGCTGAACTATCTCCCCGCTCCCAACGTGGATATGGGCATGAATGGCTGCGGTATGACCATGATGGGCGCTCCGCAAGTCGTCGGCGCCGGCCAGGACTGCAACAACTATCTCGATTCGCGCGATGAGCATCACGTCACCGATCAAGGCACCGTGCGCATCGATCACGTCTTCGACCGCGGCGACACGCTCTCCGCCCGCTACTCTCTCAGCGGCGAAAACGGTTTCATGCCTATCAATCTTCCCGGTTTCGGCACCTTCCATGACGACTTCTCGCAAAATGGCAACATTTCCTGGAACCGCATCATCAGTCCGCGCATGGTGAACGTCGCCTCCATCAACCTTTCGCGCCTCTCCATGAGCCACACCACGCAAAGCGCTAACGTTAACGACATCGTTTCGCAGCTCGGGATCATTGGCGTCGGCTTCGGCGGACCTGGCGCATTCGGCGCTCCTTGGTTCAACGTCCAGGGCTACTCCGGCATGGGCGACACCTACGCCGCCACACCCATGCGCGCCTGGGACACCACCATCGAGGGCCGCGACCTTTTAAGCTGGCAGCGCGGTCGCCACAGCCTCAAGTTTGGCGGCAGCTATCGCCGCTACATTTGGCCCATGTGGGGTTTCTTCCAGAATCGCGGCTACTACCAGTTCACCAACGGCTACACCACGCAAACCGGCACCAACGATGGCACCGGTTCCGGCCTCGCCAGTTTTCTCCTCGGGCTTCCCGCCGTGAAGCAGCGTCAGGCCGGCATCCCGCAAATGCAGCTTCGCAATTGGTCCGCCGATGGTTTCGTGCAAGATAGTTTTCAGCTCACGCGCAACACTACCATTCAGATGGGCCTGCGCTACGAATACATGAGCCCGCTGGTCGACATTCGCTACACCAATTCGAACCTGATTTTTTCCAGCGGGACGCCGCAAGTCTTCATCGGTGGCCAAAACGGCTACCCCGGCGGCTTGATGTTTTCCAACAAGCGCGACTTCGCTCCCCGCCTCGGCATTTCGCAAAATCTTCCGCGCTTCGGACTCGTCTTCCACGGCGCTTACGGCATCTTCTTCACGCCAGTCGACCTCAACACCTGGTGCAACCAGCGCCACAACGTTCCCTACGTTTTCCCCGAGACCCAACAGTTCGACAATTTCACTCCGCCAGCAACTTTGCTTTCTTCCGCGCAGTCGCAAACCTCTTTGAATTTTGCTCCCGCCGTCCTCGGAAGAACCACTGTCAGCTTCACCGCTTTCGATCCCCACGCCCCCGCCGAGTACATCCAACAGTGGAGCGCTTCAATCGAAAAGAGTCTCGGCCGCGAAACCACTCTCGAATTCGGCTACCTTGGCGCCCGTGGCATTCATCTCCAGCGCGCTGACCTCATCAACAACGCGCCTCCAGGTCCCGGCGCCATCGGCCCGCGCCGCCCGCTTAAGTTTCTGGAATTCGTCGCGAACTCCAGCCTGCCCGCAAGCGTCGCCGTTTCGCCAACGCCTCCCGCCGGCTGCCCCGCTGGCGCGCTTTGCACCCCCGTAAGCACTATCAACCTGCTCGCCAACTCCGCGCAAACTTGGTATGACGCCGGTTACGTCAACGTCCGTCGCCGTTATGCGCATGACCTCAGCCTGCTCGCCAACTACACCTATTCGAAAAGCCTCAGCAACGCTCCCGATTTCCGCTCGCCGATGTTCGAATCTTCGATTCCCCAAAACGATTCGAATCTCCCCGCGGAAAAAGGCTTAGCCTGCGATGTCCGCCACCGCCTCGCCACTAGTCTCGTTTACGATCTTCCTTCGCTCAAGCAATTGCCCGCGCTCAATCTAGTCACCCGCAATTGGCATCTCTCCACGGTCTACCAAATTCAAAGCGGATTCCCGCTCACCATTTCCGTTTTTGGCGACACCGCCAACGCCGGCACCGTCCTAGGCGAAAATCCTATTCGCGCCAACCTCACCGGCCAACCAATTTTCCCCTCCGGCACGCACACCGCCGCGCAATGGTTCAACCCGGCCGCTTTCGCGACTCCCGCCGCATTCACTTTCGGGAACGTGGGACGCAACACTGTGTACGGCCCCGGTATGCAAACACTGGATCTCGCGCTGGCGCGCGCCTTCGATATTACCGAGCACATGAAATTTCAGTTCCGCGCGGAATTTTTCAACGCCTTCAACCACACCAACCTCGGCACGCCGGATCGTTTTGTGAACACCCCGCAATTCGGCACCATCAGCGAAGCCGCTACGCCGGGCCGCGAAATTCAGCTAAGCGCCCGCGTCTCCTTCTAATTTAGCTCTTGTTTAGAATCTGAAACTTCGGTAACCGGAAGCCGCGCTGCGCCGCCGCGTGCTTGCGCAACTCGCCGCGTGTGAGGAAGAACCTTCCTGAAGAACCTGGCCGCTTAAACTTTCTTGAGGGCGCCCGCCACTAGCCAATTCTGCAGCACACCGACAAAATGTGGCTTCACATCGTGAAACGCCAAACCCATGCCCAGATGCGGGTTGCAATACACCACGATCGCGGGGGTCTCGAAGAAATACTCCTCGGTGAAAATCTTCACGTACACACTGGTGCCCTTGGGCAGTGGATTCAGCGTGTCAACGTAGCAACCGTGCAGGCTTAGCTCGCTCACCTGCGCATTCATGCGCGTCCCGGTATCAACTTCCAGCAATTCCGCGGAAGCCACAAACGGCACCCGCGGCATGCGCCTTCGTTCTTGTTCCATGTTTGCCGCTCTCCCAAGCGATCGGCAAGCGCATAGCGCCTGCGGCCTTGCCAGCAATTTCCCTGGTTCTTGGGCGTGTCCGGACAGGTAACGCCTTGCCTCAATTTTCCTCGCAGAAAACGCCGGCCGCACGAAAATTGCACTTTGGCGTGCCCTGCGAGTTACTCAATACTGGTACGGCAACCCATAGTAGCGGCCCTGCGGCACAGCCGGCACACTCAAGGCTGCCTGCCCGAAATTACCCTCCGCTATACCCTGACTGCCGTACTTGGCGCCTATCTCTCTCAAGATATTCTCACCGCTAATCCACTTCCTCTTCTCCGGCGGAAAGGCAGCCCGAAATGCCAGAAAACAACAGCGTGGAACAAACGCAACAGAGTGAACAACAAACCGTCAACCCGCAGCCGCAACGCAAAAAACATGGCAAAAAATGGCGCGACCTTCACCCGCGCTCGTTACTGCGCGCCATGGGCGCGCAGGATGGCGTCTCCGAGGAAAAGGTCAGAACCTTGGTCGAAACCGAATACACCGATCCGGTAATTAGTTTGTACCTCGGACTCAGCCCCGAAAAGGTAGCCCCCGAGCCCAAAGGTTTGCTGCGCTCTTTCCACTCCATGAAGACGCATGCTCTAGACGAGCACAAGGATTTCATCGACTCGCTCTCGAAATCGCAAAAAGCCACGCTGGAGCACGACATTCAAGAAATCGAAGCCTTCCTTGCCGATTATTTCGTTCCGCAGCATCTGCGTTCGCTGGTGATTTTTCGCTCCGGAGAGAAGCTCAACGAAGTTATCGGGCTGCTAGTGCCCACTAATGACGGCCTGAAAATCGATCCCGATCCTTACATCACGCCGCTGGAAGCCGTTCTTGAGGACGACGAAAAAGTTCTATTCGTCGAGTGCGCGAAGGACGACACCAAGTTTTTGCTCTACCAACTCGGCAGTTGCCAGCAAATTGACCGCACCAAATCCTTTGTTCCTTCCGACACAGTTGATAAGTCCATTCCGCATCGTGCGCAACAGCATCGGCTCGAGCATTTACGCTCGCACTTGCGGCAAGTGGCGAGCGAGGTTTACCAGCTTTACGATCAGGGCTCCTGCGACCTGCTGGTCCTGATGGCAGAAACCCGGGTTGCTGCGCTACTCGACGAATATCTGCACGAGTCGCTCAAACCGAAAATCATCGCGCGCATTCTTGATTCACCGGACGCCGACGACCGCAACCGGAGGGAATTGATCGAAAACGCGCTGCGCGAACATCGCGCAGGAAAAGAAGCGAAAGCGATCGAAAGTCTTCACAATCACAAACCGGAAGAATTGGCTTCGTCGTTGCGCAATGTACTCAACGTCCTCAATCTCTTCCTCATTCGCAAGCTTTTGGTGAGCGAGAATCTTCATCAAAAGGGCTTTGTGTGCAAAGAACATCACTATCTCTCGCTGGAAGCGGGCAATTGTCCTTTCGACGATACAAAGTTGCTCGCAGCAGAGAACGTGGTGGATGAAATCATCGAGGTAGCGCGCCTCCACGGCGTCGAGGTTCTAATCATCAAGCACCGCCAGGACCTGCTAGCGGAATACGCCGGCATCGCCGCTATTCAATACCCTGTCCCGCCACAAGCCGTAGCAGCGACAGGATGAAGATTTCGAGAAGTTCCCAGGCGAGGAGCGGCATACCCCCACGCCCGGTGTTTTGCAAAAAGAGTCTGGAAGTTTTTGAAAACAAAACACTCGGAGTTAGAAAAGAAAGCCAAGAGGCTCCAATAGTATGAAACGGCACTACTTGCGGGTCCGGCCCGCAATTTGCCGCACCGAGAAGACACAGTCCCCCCACACCCCCGGCAATTTGCATGGTTATCAAAACAAAGAGCTTGCGAGAAAAGCAGTTCGTAAGGTTGTGAAAACAAAGCACGAAATTTTTGTGACGAAACATTGGCTCGTCGAGGCACTGAAACGAATGTGCAGAAAAACCAAAGTGGCGGCCAGTGAGTGCTCGCTTCAACGGGCGTAAACGACTGGGACCCAGATCGCAAGTGGAATGGTAGCGTGGCGTATACGGATGAGTGAAGAAGTTTACAGCGAACGGTCAAAAATCGGGGCTGAACGGCAATCTGCGAGATTGAATCAGGTAGGGAGAATCAATGGCTTGGGATTGGATCTATGCCGGCCGTCACAATTGGTTGCACTAGCTCAGCCGCTATGGAAACGAATTCGTCAGCTGGGGCGCGGTCTGGCGTATCGACCCACTGCTTCACTGCACCGTAGATTGCCCAGCTTGCTGTGGCGGCAATCATCTCTGGGGAAATGCGGCGCTCTTCCGGGTGACGGCGAAACCCTTCCAATAGGATGAGGCGGATCTGATCGATTACTGTGGCCTCTACAAATGGCTCGAACTGCAAGTGATCGGAAGACTGCGATTTCTGCACGTCGAGGAGATAATCGCAAAGGGCAAGGATCATGGGGTGAAAAGCAGTCGCGCAGGTTCCGTCAAATTGCACGTTCCGCTGGGCCAGAAGCTGAAGAAAACTTACGCGAATTAGTTCTCCGAGCAGAGCGAACTTATCTGGGTAGTGGGCGTAGAACGTGGCCCTGTTTAGGGTCGCGGTCTCGGTTATGTCCTGCACTGATATGTCGTCGAAGCGCTTTTGATTCAATAACTTGCGTAGGGCATCCTGCAAAAGGTGACGTGTCCTGCGAACCCGCGGATCCAACCGGTCACATTGCTCTTGAAGCATTTGTTCTCCTGAGCCAAGCATAACAGATTACAACGCTTGTTGGCTAGTCGACAAGAGGTGACACTACAGACTTAAGCGACACATGTTGACCTACGATCCACTGTCGTGCTAACGTGAACACGACAGATGACGCTTAAGCGTCGAATGATGTTATGAGGAGATCTTCTATGCCTACTTTGCTGAAAATCGATTCGAGCCCGATGGGAGAGCGGTCTATCTCCCGGAAACTGACTGCTGAATTTGCCAAAACCTGGAGCAAGACGCATCCAGGGGGGACCGTGCACTCGCGCGACCTGACGACGATGCATCTGCCGGTGGTAGATGGTGGCTGGGTGGCGGCCGCGTATACGCCTGAGGAGGCTCGTACCGCGGAGCAGAAG
>DATBYP010000026.1:0-2801 GCA_036513675.1 Candidatus Acidiferrum sp. | reverse complement strand
GTGCTCGCGGTGATCGAGAAACGAAATGAACTTCGCGATCGCCCGTTCGAAATAGATGTTGTTTTCCCACAGAGTGTCATCGGCATCGATGAGCAGTGTCTGGGCGCCATTCTCTCCCGGCATCCGTTCATGATAACGGCTCCGAGTGGGATTCGCCGCTTTGATAGACTTGTGCCGTATGAGGAACGGTCGAATCGAGACTTGGAACATTAAAAACTGCGATTACTTCTCAGCGCGATGGGCGCTTGTTTTAGTCTTCCTCCTGCTGATGCCGACGTTCGCCACCGAGCAGCGGAAGAAAAGGGTGATGACGGGTTCGGCGGCGAAAAGCGGTGCACCGGCGAATTTGAAGGTCACGGCTGATCTGGCGCACCGGCTGGCAAAGTTCCGGCGCGTCCCAATGCCGTTCCGGACGGCCGATCTAAGCGCTCGCGAGCAGCAACTCGTTCGCAAGCTGGTGGAGGCCTGTGGCTACCTGGAGAGTATCTACTGGCGGCAGAGCGATCCCGAGGGTCTGACACTGTACCAGTCGCTCGCCTCGAGCCGGAACCGCCGCGATGTCGAACTGCGGCGCTACCTCTGGATTAACGCTTCGCGCTTCGATTTACTTGACCAGAATAAACCGTTTGTCGGGACAGAGACGATTCCGCCGGGGCGAGGCTTTTATCCTGCGAATTTGACGCATAATCAGGTAGAACAATACGTCAAGGAGCATCCGGATCAAAAGGCGGCGATCTACGATCAATTCACGATCGTGCGGTGGCAACACGAAACACTGGAGGCCGTTCCCTACCGGATTGCGTTCCGCGCTTTTCTTGAGCCGGCAGCAAAAGCTCTGCGGGCAGCCGCCGCTCTCAGTGATGATGCGGCGTTCGCGATGTTTCTTCGGCTGCGGGCGGATGCGCTGCTCAGCGATGATTACTTCCCGAGCGACCTGGCGTGGCTGGAGTTGAAGGATCCAAAATTCGACATCATCTTTGCGCCCTACGAAACTTATATGGACGGACTGTTGGGCGTCAAGGGTTCGTACGGCGCGGCGGTGATGGTGCGCAACGAGCGTGAGAGTAAAAAACTGGAGCTGTTCCAGAAATATGTGCCGGAAATCCAGGACGCGCTGCCGCTGGCGGCGGAAGATCGGCCGTCGAAACATGGTTTGGAGACGCCGATGGAAGTGATGGACGCCCCGTTTCGATCGGGCGACCTGACGCACGGGTACCAGGCGGTGGCCGACAATCTGCCGAACGATCCGCGGGTGCATGAGCAAAAGGGTAGCAAAAAACTGTTCTTCAAGAACTTCATGGACGCGCGGGTGAACTACGTTGTATTGCCGGTCGCACGTAAGCTGATGGAGCCAGAGCAAGCGGCGAAAGTTTCAGGCGAGGGTTATCTTCTGAGCACAATCATGCACGAAATCTGTCACGGCTTGGGTCCGGCGTTTGCGCGCACGTCGTCCGATAAATCTGCCGGCAAAGTCGATATTCGGGAAGCGATCGGCCCGGGTTTCAGCGGCCTGGAAGAGGCGAAGGCCGATGTGACCGGGATGTTCGCGCTGAAATGGCTGGTGGATCACGACGCGCTTCCGAAAGAAAAGCTCGAGGAATATTACGCGTCTTACGTGGGCGGAGTGTTCCGCACGGTACGCTTCGGAACGGCTGAGGCGCACGGCCAAGCGGAGATGATGGAATTCAACTATCTTTCGGAGCGTGGTGCGATCCGGCAGAATGCCAATGGGCGCTATGCGATTGACTACGAAAAGATGCCGGGCGCAATGGCTGATCTAGCCAAGGAACTGCTGGAGATCGAGGCCACGGGGAATCGCTCGCGCGCGGAAAACTGGTTCAAAAAGTACGGCACGATGCCGGAGGAGTTGAAGGCGTCGTTGAAAGCGGCTTCGGATGTTCCGGTGGATATTGATCCGGTGTTTTCGTTTCCGGAGAGAGTAAGGTGAGTGCCCGCTCGCAGCCTTCCTTACACCCAATCCACGCGCGGCGTCTGAAGAATAATCCCCGCGTTGTGCCCCATTTCGAGCAACCGCCGAACCGCTTCACGGCCGTCGTTTCCGTAGTCGAGAGTACGTTCGTTGACGTACATACCAACGAACTTATCGGCGAGTTGGGTATCGAGATCGCGGGCAAACTGCATGGCGTAGCTGAGCGCTTCTTCGCGATGATCGATCGCGTACTGGATGCTCTCGCGCAACGCCTGTGTGACACTGGCCATGGTTTCAGGCCCGAGCGAACGGCGGATGGCGTTTCCGCCGAGCGGCAGCGGCAGTCCAGTGACTTTTTGCCACCACCTGCCGAGATCGACGACGCGGTGCAGTCCGGATCTGTCGTAGGTAAGCTGGCCTTCGTGGATGATGAGACCGGCTTCGTATTTGCCTTCGAGAATCTGCGGGATGATTTGATCGAAGGGGACGACTTCCACTTCAATGCCGGGCGCGAACAGTTCGAGCGCCAGGTAGGCGGTGGTGAGCTTCCCGGGCACCGCGATTTTCCTGCGCTTGATTTCGTCTTGTGTGAAGGGCCGCGTGGAAACGACCATGGGACCATAACCGTCGCCCACGCTGCCGCCGCACGACATCAGCGCGTAGTCTTCCTGAATGTAGGGAAAGGCGTGAAATGAAATCGCGGTTACGTCGTAGACACCCTCTTGCGCCTGTCGGTTCAGCGTCTCGATGTCGCACAAGGTATGGTTGAATTTCAGTCCCGGCACACGAACCTTGCTCGTGGCCAAGCCGTAAAACATGAATGCGTCGTCGGAGTCGGGGCTGTGCGCCACGGAGATTTCGCGAACTGGAG
>DATBYP010000025.1:0-3753 GCA_036513675.1 Candidatus Acidiferrum sp. | reverse complement strand
AATCAGGACTTTGGACGAAATCGTGCGCCACGGGCCGCAGCCCTCTTGCCGAAGGAGAGATGGTCCTGACAAGCCGCTTGAACTCGAATCCGAAACCAATCCCTGCTGGACCTATCGTGCAGATTGCGCTCGGCCTAGCATCCGTGCGCTAACCTCCTCAAATTCACACACCAACGCGGCGCTATTCCTCCCAGACACGGTCGCGGCGTCTATCTCGGTCCCTAGCAATAGGACCGTTGCAAGGTCGGCGCTGCACGGAAGACAGAATTTGCCCATCCTCCCTGGTAGGTCCAAGAGTTCCGTAACGCGGCCACACACACTACAATGGCCACTCAAAGCCTGTTCAGTCATCTCCATATGGAACGATTCCGCGCTTCCTTTCTCGGAGTGCCTAGTCCCAATACTGCAGCGCGTCGAAAGCGATTCGCCGGGCACCCAAGGTTTGCCTAGTCACAGGGGAATCGTAAGAAATGACAAGTCAGAAAGTCCTGACCGATTCATTAGGAAAGTGTGAGTCTCAAAGCACAGCGCCTTTCTGTCTTCACTTGGATGTGTAGTCGGCTTATCGGACAAGTGAAATCGGGGGATCGGCACTTGTCCGATAAGCGCGTTTACCAGGACCTCGATTTGCTTTCGACTAATTGGCTCGCAACTCGTCCACCAACTGGTTGCACTCGGTGACCATTTGGTTGAGACCACTCGCGTCATTTAATTGTGGGAGAGAACGCCAGAGATTACCAACCTGCTCCGCTGTAATTAGAGCCGGTCGGTAATGCACGTGACCCAGCGCGCGAACTAGCTCCAGAGTTTGCGCATACCTTTCGCGTAGAGGCGCGTGCGGAGTCACATCCTGATTCCACCAGCCTACTGACAGAGTCGGCGCAGTCGCTTGCCAGAATTTTAGTTGGTCTTGTAAACGCCTGTCCAATTCTGCTCCAACCGATTCGCCTCCGGCCTCGGCAAGCGCTTTGACCAACTCGCCGTCTTCGCCTGCGAAAGCCGGGTCAGCCAGCATTTCACCAATCGCGGCTACTGCTTTTGGCCCGCACTTCCCCAATTCCGTTAATGCAGCTCGCTGCGCCTCCCTTACATCAGAACGAACGTACACCTTGAGACCTTCGGCTTTCGCAGCGCCGTCCTCGATAGCGTTGACTTTCGTCAACTCAAGTTGAATACGACGAGTTTCCCTCACGCGTTGTTCCATTTTGTCGAGCCTCATATCCCAGGGCACGAGAATGCTTGGTCCGGGATTCATCTCTTGTTGGAATCGGTAGAGCTGTCCGCCATCTATCCACACAACAGAAGTTTTTATTTCGCCGACGAAATCTGCGGGCCCCCACTGCTCGCTCGATGCTTCCACTGCCTTTTTCAGGAATAGAACCATACGCGAGCCAACAGGCCGTGCAGGTATTTGTTCGTTTCGTCCACCTCTCCACGTTTCTGCGAACTCTTTGGGGTAAGCAACAATCTCCATCGCGCCAGTGCCGGGTTGAAGCTCTGGGACGGCGACAAGACTTCCTGGCTCTAAATCCCCCTTCCAGGATTCCATCACGCGAAAGACGCCCGGTCGTGGCGTGACTTCTACGAGCGCGATGTCAGTTGCGTGCCAGGAACAATAATCCAGCGAAAAGGAAGGGCGAATCGCTGCGTTTGCTGGGTGTAGAAGGCTAAAGACCAGAATGGGGATGAGGCCAACGCGAAGGGGAGCAGAAGAGTTCATGCACATTGATGCAACCCTGGAATGTGAGATGCAGTTTTCGCGCCCGGGCATTATGAAGAATCATAAGGCAAGCAGGCCCAACTCCTGGTTAGTCGGGAAACCGGACAAGTCCAGTCCTAGGACTCCACATCTCCGGTAAGCGCGTTAATCGTCCAAGTGGATTATTTGTGAGAACGCTGCTCATCGGGAGTTGGCTTGATTTGCCAGTCGTGTGAGGGCATAAATATTCGTGCGGAGGACGCCTGACGCACTTTTCAGGGGAGAGTCGCGGCATGCGATTAAGAACGGCTGGCTACCTGATCGGAGCGGCCATTTTAACTGGATCTGCATTCATGTATGCCCGCGCCGTTGCGTGGGAACGAGATCACAATCCCCAGCCCCTAGTCCTTCCAATATCTCTCGCACCGGGGACGATCAAAACCCCCGGAATAAAGATCGACCTCAATAGGGACTACGACATTGTCATCGACTTTGAAGGGAGTCGCCTACGGGAGGAACCGATGAACATTGATATCGCATGGCAACTATCAGACGGCGGCGCGATGGTGGCGCAGGGAACCTCGGTCAACAAACCGTGGCAGGACTGGGCGGGGACAGTTGAACGAACTCTAGGCACATTCATCGGAGAAGCAGGTCATCGATACACATTGACCCTGCAGGTGAATCCAGAAACCTCCCCACTGAATCACGCCAGACCAATCCTTAAGGTCCAGATTCCACGAGGGCTCTGGGAAGACTATGGAGCAGGACTGTTCATTAGAAGGCTGGAGTCATACGCAGTGGGGCTTGTGGGTTTGTTAGTCGTCGGCGGCTCGTTCCTATCCCGAAGCTGGGCGAAGCGACGGAGGAACTCTTGATAAATCGGGTTACCGGACAAGTGAAATGTCGTGTTACAGCATCAATTCAAAGTAAATATCCGCGCCGACGAGCAACGCTATGACTGCAATCCAGCCCCAAAACACAAACTTGTTTGCTCGCTGCTTCCATGCAAAGCGTCCGAGAACAACGAGGAAAATAATCTCAAGGACGATCCCGCCAATGGAGAAGGGGGCAATCACGGTAGCATCATAGCAGTGCGATATGCTCCAAGCGAAAGTTGTCGCCGCTGATTCTCAGTGCCTGGTTAGTCGGCTTACCGGACATTAGGGCGTTGGCCGACCCACAACGTTGGGCCTCCATGTCGAACCTGGTTGCCGGCGGAGCACATCTGCCCCTCCGGGCAGGTGTTTGCGGGTCCGCTCGTGTGCCACAGTGGAAGCTGAACCCGGAGGAACCATATGGCGCAAACGATCTGGATTCACAAGCTCAGCGACGCGAAAAAGGCAGAGGCGGATGGAATGGACTACATCTGCGAGCATCTGTTTCAGGCGTTGACGCAGAGCGGCAAGCTCACGAAGACAAAGGGTTGGAACGCGCTCCCGAACGCAAGCGCGAAAGATGGCACCACCTACCGAGCGCTGTTCTGCGATTCCTGCGGAAAGAACTACAACAACGGCAACGTGAGAATGGCGAAAGAGCCCGTGCTGGTATAAGGAAGCCGCTTTAGAGGGCTAACTCCCGATTAGTTTGAATGCATAGGTCGAAGGAACGTGTGGTCCTTAGTGGTGGGCCTGGTCCGGCGTAGAATCTTGCTCATGCCGCCGGTGCTTCGCGCTTACGATCCGCAGGATTTTTCCGCGCTTTACCGGCTTGATCAGGCTTGCTTCCCTGCTGGGATCTCGTACTCGAAGACGACGCTACGCTATTTTCTTTCGCTTCGTTCGGCGGATTGTCTTGTGGCTATGCACGACGCGCAGATCGCGGGATTTATCCTTACGGAGGAAAATCGGCCGCTGGCGCATGTCATCACGCTTGACGTTGCTGAGAAATTCCGGCGCGGCGGAATCGGTTCTGCTCTGCTAGCGGAAAGCGAGAGGAATTTGGCGTTGCGCGGCGTGCGGCACATCTTGCTGGAAACGGCAGCGAACAATGAGGCGGGCGTTGCCTTCTGGCAGCGCCACGGCTATCGTATCGAAGCTACACTCAAGCGCTAT
>DATBYP010000024.1:0-7173 GCA_036513675.1 Candidatus Acidiferrum sp. | reverse complement strand
GGGACGCACAATCATGCACCCCCGTACCGGCGCGTAGTCGGCGAGCTGCGCTTTCAAGACCAATTGGTTGTACCACTCGGAAAAATCTTGCGAGCGGGTAGGGAGCTTTTCTTCAGCCATGCGGCGGTTTATCCAGTTTGGCTCCGGTCTATGACCTGAGGCTCTTGTAGCTGTCACGCAGCGAAATTACCGGATGCGCGAGCTGAAAAGCGTAGCGGACGTGTGCAGGTGTGTCAACGCGACGCGAGGGCGGCGCAGCGGCGAGATGGCCACCAATTTGGAGCTTGGCGGCCGCGCGTAGTCGCGTAGGATGCTGCCTGTGCGTCCCGAATTTCGCGGCGGTTCCCATATCGCTGAGCGCTTACTCGCCTGGCTGGAACCGCGCGAAGACGAGATGGCTGCGCTGCTGGCAGAGCTTGTCAGCGTCCGCACAGAAAATCCGCCGGGACAAAATTATCAAGCTTGCGCGGATCTTCTGGAACGGAAGCTTCTTGACGCAGGCCTCACCTGCGAACGGCATGAGTTCCCCGTCCAGCCGGCCAACGTAGACGCAGGCAACGAACCCTCCACGACCCTCGTCGCGAGCTTCGGCAGCGGAAAACGCGCTCTGCATTTTCACGGGCACTACGACGTAGTGCCGGCGCAGTCTCCTGAGCAATTTCAACCGGTGCGCAAGGAACATTTTCTATTTGGCCGCGGCTCCTGCGACATGAAGGGTGGCATCGTGTCGATGCTGTACGCCATGCGCGCTCTGGGCGAATGCGGCGTAAAGTTGAACGGAAAAATCGCACTGACGCTGGTTCCCGACGAAGAGACGGGAGGCGCTCGCGGCTCAGCCTGGCTTGCCGCACAACGGCTGCTTGGGCGCGATGGAATCGGCATGCTCTTGCCCGAGCCGACGAGCGGCGTGGTTTGGAATGCAAACCGTGGCGCGCTCTCGCTGCGAATTAAAGTGATGGGGAAGTCTGCGCACGTTGGCTTGCAACATCGCGGCGAGAATGCGTTCGAACAGATGGTGCGCGTTGTGGAGCGGCTGGAGGAGCTGAAGCGAGAAGTGGAGCGGCGGCAGACGGAATACGCAGTCGGCCCTGAGCAAAATCGTAATTCCATATTGATGCTGGGCGGCGAGAGTGGCGGAGGGGCGAATTTCAACGTCGTGCCGGAACAATGCTGGTTCACCCTCGATAGACGCCTCAACCCGGAGGAAGACTTGAACGCGGAGAAGAATAGGCTCATGAGCGTTCTGGAGCAGTGTCGTCGCGACGGAATTCGCTTGGACTGGGAAATCTTGCAGGAAGGGCTGGCGGCCGCTTCGTCCCCGGACGAAAAGCTCGGCCGCGCGCTCGCTCAAAGTGTGAGAGCGATTACTGGCGAAGCACCTCAATTCGAGATGTGTCCGGGTTTGCTGGAAATTCGCTTTTACAGCGCCGTCGGAATCCCGGCGTATGCGTATGGGCCTGGATTGCTATCCGTTGCGCACGGACCGAACGAATACGTGGATTTGCGCAAGGTGCGCGAGTGCGCGGCGATTTATGCGTTGGCAGCAATCGAGATGCTGAACGTCTGAATACGGTGCAGCCCGCTAGGGCAGCCCGAAGGTGAAAAGAGCAGAGCCCGCCGCTACCGCGATGTACTCTTTCCCATCAATGGCATAAGCCATCGGCGACGAATACACCGACGCGCCAGCTTGGAAGTGCCAAAGCGGTTTCCCGGTCGCGGCATCCAGCCCGATAAAGTTTCCTTCCGCATCGCCGGTAAACACTAGCCCGCCCGCTGTCGAAAGCACTCCGGACCATGTCGGCGACGGGTGCTTCCATTCCCATTTTATTTTTCCCGTGGCGGGATCGATGGCGCGCAGCGCGCCCCAAAACGGAGCGGCGTCATCGTTCGGGAAATACGCGCTGCCGTAATACGCATGTCCAGCATGATAAGGTTGCGCGGCCGTGCTGAAAATGTCGCACTGTTCGCGCGCGGTCACATAAAAAAATCCGGTTTGTGGACTAAAGGTCGGCGACATCCAGTTTGTCGCGCCGGCCGCACCGGGGCAGACGGGGCTGCCATTCGCAGTGGGCGTCGATTCCTTGTTAGCGACGGGACGCCCCTCCGCATCCTTGCTGCTGCTCCAAGTGACCTTGGCGTACGCGCTCGAGGAGATTAGTTTCCCGTTGCTGCGGTCGAGCACATAAAGAAAGCCGTTGCGGTTAGCTTGAACAAGCAAGTGTTTGCCGTCGCGCTCGAGCAAAACCGGAACTTGCGTAGCGTCGTAATCGTGCTCGTCGTGCTTGGTGAACTGGAAATACCACTTCAATTTGCCGGTGTCCGCATCCAGAGCCAACAGCGAATTGCTGTAGAGGTTGTCGCCCGCGCGGCCTTCGCCACGATTGGACGGCGACGGATTGCCGGTGGTCCAAAAAGTTGTGTTCGTGGCAGGATCGTACGAGCCTGTGATCCACGCCGGGGCGCCCCCAATTTTCCACGAATCACCTTCCCAGCTTTCGTGACCTGCCTCGCCCGGGCCCGGAATGGTGTAAGCGCGCCATTTGCGCTCGCCGGTGTCTGCGTCGTAAGCGTCGATGAAGCCGCGAATACCATACTCGCCGCCGCTCACCCCCACGATCACGAGATTTTTCACCGCCAAAGGCGCGAGCGTGATGCTATAGCCTTTCGTGTAATCGATCGCGGTCACATCCCACGCAATGTTACCGGTCTTTGCGTCTAGCGCAATTACATGGGAATCGAGCGTGCCCAAGAAAACCTTATCGCCGAGAATCGCGAACCCGCGATTGACGCGCCCGCAGCAGGGCCGGATATCGCCCGGCAACGCTCGCTGATATTGCCAAATGGGACGGCCCGTACGCGCATCCAGCGCGAACGCACGATCGTCTTGACCTGTGCCATACAACACGCCGTCGACAACCAGCGGCGTGGTCTCGAACTTGCCGCCGGCCATCGTCTGATACGCCCACTTCGGCACAAGCGAATGCGCATTGGCAGCATTGATCTGTTCCAACGCGCTGAACCGGTGACCCGCATAGTCACCCGAATACGTCAGCCAGTTTTGCGGCTCTTTCGCGGAATCCAGCAATCGCTGCGGCGTGACCTGGGCCCGCGCTGAACCACACAGCAAAGTGCACGCCATTAGTGCTGCCCTTAAATGAATCGTACGCTTCATCGCTCTAGACTCCTTCCACCAGGACGACATCACTTGTCGCCGCCCTAAAGGGCAGCCTTCATTTCCTTGTATTCCTCGCAGTCATACCAACGCTTCGACTGCTCCATGCTGGGGAATTCCAGCATCACCACTCGCGTTGGCTGCCAGTTCCCTTCTACGATTTCGAACTTTCCTCCGCGAACGATGTAGCGGCCGCCGTACTTCGTCAGTGTCGGCGGCACGCGTTCCAGGTATTCCCGCATTCCTGCAGGGTCGTGGACGTCCAAGTCGACGATAAAGTAGGCCGGCATTTTGCCTCCGCACCGAAATTCAAAACTCTAGTTGCTGCTGCCCTGGCTCAGCAAATACGCCACGATGTCCTGCAGATCTTTTTCGGGCAGGACTTTTTCGTCGTACTTGGGCATTAAAGATTCACGGCTCTTCTCAAACGAGCGCAACTTTTCCTTCTCGAAAAGATGAAGCTGCTCGCGCGTATCAAGCATTTGCAGCGTGAAGTTGTCTTCGTTCAGTACCACGCCCTGGAATTTCTGGCCGCGATCATCGATTACGATCACGCTTTCATACTCCTGCGAAAACTCCTTCATAGCCTCGGAAATTCCCTGCGCCAAACGCCGGCTAGGATTTCGTATGGACTCGCCAATATATGCAACCGACCGCGCAGAGCCCGTCGCAGTCAGGTCCGGACCGAGGCGACCGCCCTTGCCTTGCATCATGTGGCAAGTGGCGCAGCCTGCCGAGCCCTTGAAGATCTCTTTGCCGTGGGCCGCATTCCCCATCGGCTCAACCGGAGTTTTCACCTGCACGCTGCGAATGTAGGAGACTACCTGCCAGATTTCTTCTTCCGTCATGCCGACACCCTGCTGTGTAGCGCCGTTCTGTGGCATAGCCGTACCCGGAACACCTTCATTGATCGTCCGAAAAAGATCAGCATCGGAATTTCCGTGCTTTTTCTGCGCGCGCGTCAGATCGGGGCCGCGTCCGCCGCCGCGAGCGCCAAGCCCGTGGCAAAACGCGCAGTTCGCGCGAAATTCAAATTCCCCTAGCTTCGCGGCATTAGCATCGTTGGCGAGCGGGTTCTTGTCTTGCGCATAGGCCGGGATCGCAGCAACAACAAAAAGCATCGCGCACAGACGGAAAGTGCGCCGATAAAATCGTCGTGCGTCACGCGAAGAACAAATTCTCATAGCCCCTCCGGACCGGACACCGAAAATTTCCTCGCACTATACCACTGGGCCGCGGCAATCGACGCCGCTCTTGCAATCCATGCGAAAGAAGCACTTCGGCCCCTCGGCCTTTTTTGCGCGGGACCAGAGCAGAATACCTACGCGCGTTACATGTAAATCTTTGAAAGGGTTTTCCTGTAAGCATTTTGAAAGGAGAAGCGAACTTAGGTCGCCCTACTCGGCTACAGCGGCTGCCTTAAGGTGAGCGAGGTATTGAGCCCCTGCGCCATTCCCTTTACTCTCCCGCAAGCAGATCCTTTGATTTCCAACGTGTCGGGAGTGCTCAAGAGGAATTGTGAGTGATACGGGTGTGTCTAAAAGTCGGCGTTCCGGCGCCGGCAAGATTTTCTCCGCTTTGAGTTTGCCTGCGCTCTTTTTATCCGGCTGGAGCGCCACGGCGCAGATTAGCGTGGTCACACAACACTACGACATCGGCCGCACCGGCGCGAACACCGCCGAAACCGTCCTCACCCCCGCGAATGTGAATTTTAGTCAGTTCGGCAAGCTCTTCTCGCAGTCGGTGGATGGCTACGTGTATGCGCAACCCTTGTATATGCCGGGCGTGACCATGGGTGCTGGCACGCCGCAGGCCGGAACCAAGCACAACGTAGTGTTTATCGCCACAGAAAACGACAGCGTCTACGCATTTGACGCAGACAGCAATGCCCCGGTAGCGAATGCCTCCCCGCTCTGGCACATCACCCTGCTTGACGCTGCTCACGGCGCCGCGGCAGGCGCTCGCGTCATGTACAGCACGGACATCCGCACGACGGACCTCGTCCCTACGATCGGCATCACGAGCACCCCGGTGATCGACCCGTCTACGGGTACGCTCTACGTCGTCGGCGTAACCAAAGAAGACAATACGTACGTGCAGCGGCTGCACGCGCTGAGCATCACTAACGGCGCGGAAAAGTTCGGTGGACCGGTGCAATTACAAGGCTCCGTGCCCGGGAACGGAACTGGCAGCGTCTCTGGCACGTTGCGCTATGACCCCTATTGGCAAAACCAACGCGCCGGACTGCTCCTCCTCCAAGGCATTGTGTACATCGCTTCGGGCGCCCACGAAGACATGGGCCCCTGGCACGGCTGGATCTTGGCCTATAACGCCAGCACGCTGCGGCAGACGGGAGTGTGGTGTTCCACTCCAAACGGCTTACGTGGCGGCATTTGGGGCGCAGGCACCGGACTCGCTGCCAACGTACCCGACCCAACCGGGCATCCGTACGGACGAATTTTCGCCGCCACTGGCAATGGGACCTTCAACGCCGTCGCCCCCAATTACAGCAACTCCATGAACTATGGCGACTCTATTTTTAAGCTTGATCTCACGAATGGTGTTCCCACCATGAGTTCCGGCGGCAAGACCGTCGGCGACACTTTCGCACCCTTTGATCAAGCTCAGCTCGACACCAGCGACTTGGACCAGGGCTCCGGCGGAACGCTACTACTCCCCGACGCAGCGAGCGGCGGACAGCACCTTCTCGTGCAGGCCGGTAAAACCGGAAGAATCTACGTCATAAACCAGGAGAGCATGGGCGGCTATCATTCCGCCAACAAAGTTGACCCACAACAAAAAGCGGGTGTAGGCCAGGTGTTCAGTGGGCCGGCTTATTGGAATGGCCGCGTTTTCGTCTGGGCCGCCGCGGACAATTTGCGCGCGTTCTCGTTCGTCAATGGCGTCATCTCGTCGACCTCGACATCGACGTCGGCGGAATATTCTAATTTCCCGGGCTCAACGCCGGTCGTCTCCGCAAACGGAAACGCCAACGGAATCGTCTGGAATATTCTCAGCCAAAACTTCGCCAGCAAGGGTAACGCAACTCTCCAGGCTCATGATGCAACCAACGCGGCACAGCTGCTTTACTCGACCGACCAAAACTTGTCTCGCGACAATCCAGGAGCCGCCGTGAAATTCGCAGTGCCCACCGTAGCGAACGGAAAAGTCTACGTCGGCACCGAGTCTCGGGTCAGTGTCTACGGCCTGCTCAACGGTGCGACCCAGGCGGGGGCTCCGGCCCTCAGTCCGGCTAGCACGTCCTTCCCTTCCTCTGTAACCGTCACCATGACCAACTCCACCACTGGCGCGGTAATCCACTACACGACCAACGGAACCACGCCGACTGCGGTTTCGCCCTCCTATACCGGCCCGCTCACGGTCACTACCACCCAGACGATCAAGGCCATCGCCATCGGCACGAGCTATCTCGATAGCAACATCTCCTCCGCCACTTATACGAAGACGACCCAAGCAACCATGCCAACCTTCAACCCGGCGCCAGGAACATATTCGAGCGCTCAACAGGTCACAATCTCCACCGCGACCGCCGGCGCGACGATCTACTACACGACCAATGGAACGATTCCCACCACCGCCAGCACCAAGTACACCGGTCCGGTCTCCATCGGCGCCACCGCGACGCTGAAAGGCATTGCGACTGCTCCCAATCTCATCAACAGCGCCGTTGCCAGCGGGCTCTACACCATTCAAGCCGGTGCAACGGCCGCCCGGCCAAGCTTCAGTCCCGGCCCGGGCACCTATGCGACCGCGCAGCAGGTCTCGATCTTCAGCACAACCTCGGGCGCAACCATCTACTACACGCTAAGCGGAACAACTCCGACCACCGCGAGCACTAAGTACACCGGACCAGTCTCCATCAGCACTACGGCTACGCTCAAGGCTATCGCCACCGCACCCAATCTTGCCAATAGCCCGGTTTCCAACGCCCCCTATACCATCCAGGCCGCCGCCAGGCCCAGCTTCAGTCCTGCCCCAGG
>DATBYP010000023.1:0-8343 GCA_036513675.1 Candidatus Acidiferrum sp. | reverse complement strand
CGCCGCGTAAATGATTGCTTCCAGCGCTGCTTTGCGTTCTTCGTTGGTCATGGTGGTGATGACTTCTATTTATACTCCTGATCGACGTGCCGGACCGCGCCGTTCTCGTCAAAGACCGTATCGAACATTTTATGCTTGCGCAGCACGATTTCGCCGAACTGTTTTTCCTGGACCATGGCGATGGCTTGCATCTTCACCATTTCGAGGACGGCGAGAAACGCGACGATCATTGCGTGACGCGACGGGCAGGCCTCGAAAAAGCGGATGAGGCTTACGGTGTTGTCGTCGCTGGCCACGATTTGCGCCCGTAACTGGGCCATCATCTGCGCCACGGTGAACTGCTCGTGCTGCAGCTCGATGCGCGAAACTTCTTTGCGGCGCTCGAGCACTTGCTGGAAGACACGGACCAGGTCGACCATCGAGACGACTAGCTCGCCTTCCGTGCCTTCGTCGTGGTACAGCGATTTGTCCGGCTTGGACCAGACGTTTTCTTCGATCTGCTGCTTTTGGTAGAGGAGTTGCGCGGCGTTCTTGAATTTTTCGTGCTCGACCAGGCGCTGTACCAGATCGGCGCGCGGGTCGGCGGACTGCTCTTCCGGGCTCGCGAGCGGGTCCGGCGGGAGCAACATTTTCGATTTGATATAAATCAGCGTGGCCGCCATGTAGATGAAATCGGCGGACACGTCTACGTTTAGTTCTTCGAGCTTGTGCAGGTAATCGAGATATTGCGAGGTGATTTTCGCGATCTGGATATCGTGAATGTTCATCTCCTGCTTCTTGATGAGATCAAGCAGCAGGTCCAGCGGCCCTTCGTAGAGCGGGATGTTTATTTTGTATGGTGTCGCCATGGTTCAGTTTCCGGGCACTTCAGTGGCACGGACTTCAGTCTGTGCCGCCTTGGCCGTGAGCACAATCGAGCTGTGGGCTGCGCTAGACCAAGGCCAGACTGCGCTGTCAGCCACCAGCCCCGCACGCACAGGATTCTGCTCGATGTAGTTCTTCACCTTCTCAAATTCCGCTCCACTTCTGATCCAATGATCAAAACACTCGTCCTGCCAGAAATGGTGCCCCGTCCTGCCCAGAAGCAGATTTGCATGTCGCGCGGATGGGCCCTTGATCGCTTTGGTTATATGCCTCATTGGGACTTTTGGCTCGATGAGGAGATGAACGTGATTCGGCATCACCACCCAGGCGTATACCTGACACAAGCCGTTAGCTGCGACCTTCTCGATTTCGGAAACAACCAAAGAAGCGATTCCCGCTTCTTTCAGCCATAATGGCCCGAACGAACTGCGATCCAATTCTAGGTCATATTCGCGGAAGCGCTTCCCCATCGGCTCAGTTTTTCTGGCACGTAGCCCAGCCATCACTTCAGCAGGCAAACTTCCGGTGAGCCTCCAAGTGAGAAACAGATCACGACCCTCCGGCTGCCAGTGCGGAAGCGTTCTTTCGTAGTAGCTCATGTTCGACTTCCTGCGCGCTCAGCACAGGCTGAAGCCTGTGCCACTAAGGCACCACGTGGCACAGACTTCAGTCTGTGCTTCCTACCTGGCCTCTTCGCTCCAGCTCAACTTCCTCGCGCTTCTTTTGCCAACCGAAGACGGCTTCGCGAACTCGCGACATTGTCTTAACCGCTTCGACGCGGGCGCGCTTCGAGCCTTCGTCGATCAGCTCAAGGACGCGGCGCGGATTCTTCTCGTACTCCACGCGGCGCTCTCGGATTGGCGCGATCCACTTGATCAAATTGTCCGCCATCGCCGCTTTGCCCTCGATGCAGCCGATGCCCGCAGTGCGGCAACCCTCCGCCGACCACTTGAGCGTCTCCGGAGGCGAGAACAGTTTATGCCAGTCGTAGACTGGACACACGTCCGGATTTCCAGGATCGCTGCGCCGCTTGCGTGCCGGGTCGGTGACCATCACTTTGGTCTTGGCGCGAATATCGGCATCGGTTTCGCTGAGTGTGATGGTGTTGCCATAACTCTTGGACATCTTGCGTCCGTCAAGCCCGGGAATACGCGGCGTCTGTGTCAACATCGCTTCCGGCTCAGCAAGAAGATTCAGTGCTCCCAGACCATTCGCCACGTATGAGCCCCTGGCATCCAAAGCTGCTTTCCGATAGGCCGCCAGCAGCACGGCCTTCTTGTTCGGGTAAGAACCCGGGGCATCGGGAAGGATTCTTGGTCCGACTTCCGAAAAGATACCCGCTTTCGTTGCTAGGCCAGCCCAACCGGCATCGTTAGTAATATTGGGGAGCTCAAGTTCTGCGTAAGCGAGATTAAACCGCCGCACGATTTCGCGGCTTAGTTCGACGTGGGAGACTTGGTCTTCGCCGACTGGCACAACGAGCGGCGTGCCTTCTTTGCTGTAGATTACGATGTCTGCGGTTTGCAGGACCGGGTAGCCGAGGAAGCCGTAGGTGTGGAGGTCTTTGTCTTTGACGTTTTCGAGGGCTTCTTTGTAGGTGGGGACACGCTCGAGCCAGCCTAGCGGCGTGACCATCGACAGCAGCAGGTGGAGCTCGGCGTGTTCGGGCACTTGCGATTGCAGGAAGATTACGCTCTTTTGCGGATCGAGACCGGCCGCGAGATAGTCGATCATGATCTCGATGGTGTTTTGCGCGACAGCGCTCGTGTCCGCGTAGTCGCTGGTTAGCGCGTGCCAGTCGGCGATGAAGTAGAAGCAATCGTAGGATGGATCGTTTTGCAGGCGTACCCAATTTTGCAGCGCTCCGAAGTAGTGGCCGATGTGCAGCCGGCCGGTGGGCCGCATGCCACTGACTACGCGCTTTGTCTTCGCTTCCGATCCGTTTGCCAATCGCCCTCTCTGAGAGAACCTTGGAGTGCGGCGGTCTTGCCGCCGCTTTTACCTCGTAATGGTGCGCGACCTCGAGTCTTCCGTTCGACGCTATCGTCGACGCTTACACCGTGAAAGCGGGAGCAAGACTCCCGCACTCCAAAGCGGTACAGGCTAAAGCCTGTGCTACTGGAGTGCGCTAAAGCACGTCCCTACCACGTCGCATTACGTCAGCAACTCTCGCGCGATGATCATGCGCTGGATCTCGCTGGTGCCTTCGTAGATCGATACTACGCGGGCGTCGCGGTACATTCGTTCGACGTCCGTCTCGCGTGAATAGCCGACGCTGCCGTGAATCTGCACCGCTTTATAGACTACGCGATTCACCATTTCGCTGGCGTAGAGTTTTGCCTTGGATGCCGACGCGCCGATTTTCGCAGGATGTGCGTCTTTCAGCCACGCAGCATGATGCACCAGGCCACGCGCGGCTTCGATTTCCGTCTGCATATCGGCCAGCATCCACTGAATGGCCTGGAACTCGGCGATGTTTTTGCCAAAAGCGCGGCGCTGCTTCGCGTACTTCACGGATTCTTCGAGCGCGCCTTGGGCAAGCCCGACGGCTAGCGCACCGATACCGATGCGCCCGTCGTCCAGCGCGCTGAGAGCAATCTTCAGCCCCTGCCCTTCTTCGCCGAGACGATTCTCCGTGGGGACTTCGCAATCGTTCAGCACGATCTCGACAGACGGCGAAGAAAGCTGCCCCATCTTTTCTTCGTGCCGCCCGACTCGAAACCCTTTGAAGCTCGGTTCGACAAGAAAAGCGGTAATGCCCTTCCCGCCCGCTTCGGGGTTCGTTTTTGCGAACGCGATGAAACAGCCGGCGACGCTGCCATTCGTTACCCAAGTCTTCGTGCCGTTCAGGCGGTAGCCGCACTCGCATTTCTCTGCGCGGGTTTTAATTCCAGCGGCATCGGAACCGGCTTGGGGCTCGGTCAAGCAAAACGCGCCGAGGATTTCGCCGGTGGCCATGCGGCTCAAATATTTTTTCTTTTGCGCGTCGCTGCCGAATCCAAGGAGCGGCACCTGCACCGCCGAATTGGTCACGCCCAGCGAAGTGGCCATGGCGGCGTCCACGCGCGCCACTTCTTCCAGCATCAACACATACGAAATGGTATCGAGCCCCGCGCCGCCCCATTCTTCCGGGGTCATCATGCCGCAGCAGCCCAGCTCGGCAATTTTCTTGATTTCTTCGCCGGGAAAACGCGCTTCGCGGTCGCGCTGGCGCACACCGGGACGCACTTCGTTCTCCATGAACTGGCGAACGGTGTCGCGAATCAATTTTTGTTGGTCGGTAAGCGAAAAATCCATCGTGTCCGGCGTACGAGGTGTACACGCGATGCTAACACATCTTCAATGCGCGAACAGCCGCGTCGCCCGTTGCCTTCGACGCGAGCCCGCTTGTATTAAAACGAAGCGCTAAGGTGTACACTCCATCCCAATTCCCGGCCTAGAAACCAACCTGATACAAATCTATGCTTTTCTTCAGGAGAGAAAACCGTATGAAACTAAAACGAATCGGTAAGCCTGCGGGAGCTATCGCGATTTTTGCCGTGATTGTTCTTGCAACGATGCTGAGTAATTCCCGGTCCGTCAGAGCACATGATGATGACGATGATAACGATCGCAATGAATCAAAGGTTCGCAAGGGGTTCCAGATCGCACCAGTGCCTCTGAATCTGAAGGGCAAAGATCACGAACTGGTGGGCCTGGGAAGCTACATCGTCAACGCCCAGGCGGATTGCAATGGTTGCCACTCGGCCGGCCCGCAGACCGAGTTCCTTCCCGGGGGCAATCCGTACTTTGGCCAGAAGGAAAAAATTAATCCGGCGACCTACTTGGGCGGCGGCCGAGATTTCGGTCCGTACCCAGCGCCAAATTCTGCCCTGCACATTATTTCGCGAAATTTGACACCGGATAAGACCGGCCGTGCAGAAGGGGGCGAGACGTTCGCAGGATTCCTTCACATCATCAGGACCGGGGCCGATGTGGATCACCTACATCCGAACTGCTCCCCTACCGTGACCACAAATTGCGTGCAGCCCCCGTTCAAAGGTGATCTGCTGCAAATCATGCCGTGGAATGTCTATCAGAACATGACGGACCGCGACCTGCGCGCGATTTACGAATATCTAAGCGCGATTCCGTGCATCGCAGGTCCGCCATCACCGAGCGAACTACACCACGATTGCAACTGACAACCTTAGGGCGCTAAGGATTAGAAATGTATGGGAGATTGAGCCGAATCTCCCATCACACCTTGAAGAGTTCGCGCAGGCGCTTGGTTTGCGAGCGACTGACAGGCACTTGCGTGTGTTTCTTGTCGCCCATCTTCAGCATGTAAGTGGACTTGAACCACGGGATAACTTCCTTGATGTGGTGAATGTTCACCAGGAAGGAGCGGTGCGGGCGCCAGAACACATCGGAGGCCAGCGCCGCCTCCATTTCCTCGAGTGTGCGGTAGTTCGAGCTGCCTTCGAGTTCGCGGGCTACTACCGTGATCATTCCGCCGTCGATGGAAGCGAAAATCATATCTTCGGCGTTCACCAGCAACAGCCGCTGCTGCGTGCTGATCAACACCTTTACCGCCGGTGATGGCGGATTCTGCTTGGCGGCAGCAAGTTGGCTGACCAACTGCTCGAGACGCTCCGTCGCGGTGGTCTGCGTCTCCATCATTTTGCGGGCGCGCTGAATGGCTTTGGCGATGCGCGACTTGTCAAACGGTTTCAGAACGTAATCGACTGCGTTCACCTCAAACGCCTGGACCGCGTACTGATCGAAGGCCGTGGCGAAGACCACGTGCGGCATTTTCATTTTGCGCTCGACGAGCTTTTTCAGCACGCCGAAACCGTCTAGCCCGGGCATCTGCACGTCGAGAAAAACCAAGTCCGGCGAATGTTCCTTGATTAGCGCGAGCGCTTCCACGCCGTTCTTTCCCTGGCCGATCAGGCTGACTTCCTGGAAACCCTTGAGAAGGTAAGCCAGTTCGTCGCGCGCGGGTTTTTCGTCGTCCACAATGATGACGTTGATGGGCATTTTCGGAGCACGCTGAGTATAGGCAAGGCCGCGAACGCAGGCAATTCCATCCGCGCTGAAATGGCCTGAACCACGAGAATGGGCGAAGCGTGCGCTATGATGCAAACGGAGATACCTACTTCGATGGCATCACGCACAGCCGGACGTCCGGTCGCAAAGATTCTGCGCAGCGAAATCGTCTACAAAGGTCCCGTCTTTGGCGTGCGACGCGACGAAGTGCTGGAGCCGGGCGGCGTGCGCGCCATTCGCGAGGTGATTACGCACCCGGGCTCGGTCGTGGTGCTTCCCGTGTTGCCTGACGGGCGCATTCTGCTGATACGGCAATACCGGCATGCGACGCGACAGTATTTGTGGGAGCTGGTGGCGGGGCGCATCGATCATGGCGAAAGCATAAAGCACGCGGCGGCGCGTGAACTCTTGGAAGAAACCGGTTATCGCGCGAAGCGCTTCCGCGTGTTTCTGGACATGTTCCCCACTCCAGGATTCCTGGAAGAGCGCATGCACATTTTGCTGGCGGAAAAGCTGACCGCTGGCGAAGCGCAACCGGAAGAGGATGAAAGAATTACCGCAAAAGCTTTCGAGCCCGCCGCGCTTGAGCGCATGATCCGTCAAAACGAGCTGCGGGACGCGAAGTCCATCGCTGGCTTGCTCTACTATTTCCGCTTTCTGGCGGGGAAGAAGAAAAAGAATTAACACAGAAGGCACAGAGGCAGGAGCACCCTTCGAGGCTCAGGATAAACATGGTTCGCACACAAGAGTTGGCGCGCCGGACGTAGGTATCACACATTTCCATGCGCTGCTCTTCCCTTCTGCCGTTTTTCTTGCCGCGTTTCTTCTTTTTCTGATCGAGCCGCTGTTTGCCAAGCTGATTCTTCCGCGCTTCGGCGGCGCGGCTGGCGTGTGGGCCGCGTGCCTGGTGTTCTTTCAATGCGCTCTGCTGCTGGGCTATTTGCATGCGGACGTGACGTCACGCCGATTGACGCCGGCGCGCCAGGCGCAATTGCACATCGCGCTGCTCATTTTGAGCCTGCTATTTCTTCCCATCGCTCCGCGCTTCTTGCAAGCGCAGCGCGCGGGAAGCGACCCGGCGTCGGCCATTCTTATCCTGCTGACTGCTTCGATCGGATTGCCCTTCGTGCTGCTCAGCGCAACCAGCCCGCTAGTCCAGGCCTGGTACGCACGGGCTAGCGCGCAACGCGAGCCGTATCACCTTTTCGCTCTATCAAACCTCGCTTCCCTGCTTGCGCTATTGAGCTATCCATTGCTGATCGAGCCGCACGTCGCGGCGCACAGGCAAGCGACGCTGTGGTCGGCGCTCTTCGCACTATTTGTGCTGCTGTGCGCTGCAGCAGCGTGGTTCGCGCGAACGGCCAGCACCACGCCAGCCATCGCGGCGCGAACGGTGCAGAGCGAAACCGCCGCGGCTCCGACGTTGCGCGAAAAGCTGCTCTGGCTCGGCTTCTCCGCTTGCAGCTCCATGCTGCTTCTTTCCATCACCAACAAATTATTGGAAGACGTCGCACCGGTCCCGCTGCTGTGGGTGCTGCCGCTGGCGCTGTACCTCCTCACGTTCGCTCTCGCGTTCAGCAGGCGCATTTTTTATTGGCGCTGGCTCTCGGTTCGCTTTCTGGCGGTGGCGCTCGGCAGTTTCGGTTACGCCATCTACGAGCCTATGTATACGGAATCCGTGCAAGTCAGTGTGCCGGTGTTTTGTATTGGTCTGTTCTTGTGCTGCTGGTTTTGTCACGGCGAACTGGCGTTGCGCCGGCCGGCGCCCCGCTACGCAACGTCCTTTTACTTAATGATTTCAGTCGGCGGAGCCCTCGGAGCGATTTTTGTGGGGCTCGCCGCTCCGCACCTCTTCACCGCTATTTATGAACTCCCGCTGGCGCTGATCTTCACGGCTTCGCTGGCGGTCGCGGCACTATGGCCGCAGGGCTGGCTGATACGTCTTTTTTGGATTGCCGCCGCGGCGGCGATGGTTATCGTGCTGGTGCGCAATGTTCGCGAGTTTGACAGGGACACGATCGTACGCATGCGGAGTTTCTACGGCGCACTGCGTGTCCGCCAATTCAGCAACTGGCTCAAAGAACCATACCGCACGCTCTATAACGGTAAGATCGAGCACGGCGCGCAGTACGTTAACCCACCGCAGAGTCTTTTGCCGACCACCTACTACGGACCGGATTCCGGTGTGGGACTCGCGCTGACGCGCTGCTGCCCCAATGCCAAGCGCGTCGGCGCGATTGGCTTGGGCGCGGGCACGCTGGCAGCGTACGGCAAAACGAGTGACTATTTTCGTTTCTACGAGATCAATCCGCAGGTTGTAAACATCGCGCGCACTTCGTTCAGCTATCTGCGCGATACTCCCGCGAAGGTCGATATCGTCCTCGGAGACGCGCGCCTTTCGCTGCAGAGTGAAGCACCACAACAGTTCGATGTGCTGGCGGTCGACGC
>DATBYP010000022.1:0-10705 GCA_036513675.1 Candidatus Acidiferrum sp. | reverse complement strand
TGACCGGGCGCTTATGTATAGTGCCGCCCGCAAGCAATCGCGCGTCTTTGTGCAGCAAGTGGCCGGCGCCCTCAAGGATGGCAAGCTCGACGAAGCCATCGCCATCGCCGAGCGCAACAAGAAGAGCCACATTGCCAAGGTCGTTGCGACGGGCCTTTCGGAGTTTCAGTCCGCTTCGCAGCAGGTTTCTGATGCTGACGTCATAGAAGCAGCCAAGCGTGGTCTCGAACGGTCGGTGGCCATCGTGCACGCCGAAATGAAGCGCGGCCTCTCCGCTCTGGCGACCATCGGCTCGACCGCACCGTTCGTCGGACTGTTTGGCACGGTAGTCGGCATCCTGAACGCCTTCAAGGGCATTGAGCAGAGCAAGGCTACCGGTCTGTCGGCGGTTGCCGGCGGTATCGCGGAAGCGTTGGTAACCACGGCGCTAGGACTTCTCGTGGCCGTGCCTGCGGTGTGGGCGTACAACTACTTCACAAATAAAGTGGAAGCGTTCGACGTTGAGATGGACAACTCTTCGATGGAGCTCATCAACTACTTTATCCTACGTCGCGGCGCGAGGAAGTAGGTAACTATGGCTGCACCAGTAACACACGCACGGTACAAGCCGCAAACTGGGAGTCAGATGTCGACTCCCAACGTTATTCCCATGGCGGACATCATGCTCGTGCTGCTGATCATCTTTATGGTGGTCACGCCCATGTTGCAGAAGGACCATCCGGTGGACTTGGCGAGGACGAATAGCGCCAAGGACATGCAGGATGCGGACAAAGACGACTCCATCGTTATTGCCGTGACTCGCGACGGTAACATCTTTCTTCGCACTACGCAGATTAGGAAGGAAGAGATCACCGCGCAGGTCAAGGACAGAATCGCCAATCGTCTCGAGAAAGTCGTCTACGTGAAAAGCGACGCGCGTGCCAAGTATGGCGACGTGGTCGCGGTCGTCGACGAAATCCGCTCGGCAGGTGTCGACCAAGTCGGCCTCTTGACGGAGCGGAACGAGAGAAGTACGCCGCCGCCTCCTCCGCCTCAAGCGGACTAGCGCAGCGAGGGCAGAAGTAACCATTTGTTTGCTAACGTTTTTTGGCAGTTCGAGGCCGCGCCGCTCCCACAACGGCGCGGCACGACGGCCCGCAATACTCGCTAGGGAAGGGCCGACAGGAGAAGCTCAATGGGAATGCAGGTAGGTGAGAGTAAAGGCGGCGCGATGGCGGAAATGAACGTCGTTCCGCTGATCGACATTTTGCTAGTGCTTCTGATCATTTTCATGGTGATCACTCCGCTCACGCCAAAGGGTCTGGATACGTTGGTGCCGCAGCCGAATCCCAATCAGAAGCAGGACGTGGAACTCGAAAACAAGACGGTGGTGGTCCAGGTGCTGACCAACGGCAAAGTGAAAATCAATAACGAAGATTCCACCTGGGACAATCTCGGCCCGCGCATCGAACAAATTTTCAAGGATCGCGCCGAGAAGATCGCTTTTGTGAAGGGCGATAACGATGTGCTGTTTGGCGAAGTGGCCCGCGCCATCGATATCATGCGTGGTTCCGGAATCGATAAAGTGGGGCTGATTACCGCCAAATTAGAGGCCGGCCAGTAGAATTCTTCAGGTCCATGTTGCTGAAGAGAGGTTCGCAGTTTGCTCGTTGGATGTGAGAGTCCTCCTCGCGGGAATTTCCGGACGAGGTGGCTCATGGGTATGTCAGTTGGCGGTTCGAATCGCGGAATCTTCGTTGAAGTGAACGTGGTTCCGTTGATTGACGTTCTGCTGGTGCTGCTGGTGATCTTCATGATCATTCCGCACAAGCAGAAGGGTTTGATGGCGGAGTTGCCGCAGCCCGCGCCGCCTGATCGTCCGGTAGATCCGCAGTCGTCGGTCATCGTCGTTCAGGTGCTTGCGGATGGAACATTGCGGATCAATCAGGAGGCCGTGAACTGGGACGGTTTAGGAGTCAGGTTGGAAGAGATTCTCGGGTCCAGGGCTAATCGTACGGCTTTCGTTCGCGGTGAAGGTGCTCTGGAGTTTCAGGTCGTCGCCAGGGTCATAGACGTTATGCGTTCCGCAGGTGTATCGTCTGTTGGGCTTATGACCCCGGAGCTGGAAAAACTGGCGGAAACAGATTAGATTGCCTCTCGCAAAGGGCACGTGAATTCTAGCGCGGGCATCGATTAACACGGGCCGCGCATAGTGGGGATGGACGCTTCATGACTCATGCATCGCTTCGAAAACTTGCTCGCCAGGTTGCCGCGGTCGTCGCGCTCCTGGTTGTCGCATTTGCAGCTTCCGGCTGCAACAAGCTGAAGGCCCGCGACCTCCTGAACAAGGGAGTCACTGCCTTCAAGAATGGCCAGTCTGACGCGGCCATTGAAGATTTCAAGGAGGCCAAGGAGGCTGATCCAGAGCTCCTGAATGCGCGACTGTATCTCGCCACGGCCTACGCCAGCTTGTACATTCCCGGTGCGCCTTCCCAGGAAAACATGGCCCGCGGAAACCAGGCCGTCGCGGAATTCAAAGAGGTTTTGGATAAGGACCCGAATAATATTCCCGCCATTGACGGCATCGGCTCCATCCTGTTTCAAATGGGCGGACAGCCCTTTGACCCCAAGAAATTCGAAGAATCCAAGACGTATCATCAGAAGCACATTCAGTTGAAGCCCGACGATCCCGAGCCTTACTACTGGATTGGCGTTATCGATTGGACTTTGGCGTTTCGTGCCAACGGCGTAATGCGCATGGACTACAACAAGAGCAACATCAAAAAACAGGTGAGGGACGACGATCCGCTTCCTGCGGCAGTTCGCACCGAGTACGCCAGTAAGTATGGTTCGCTGGTGGACGAAGGCATCTCGTCTTTGCAGAAGGCTATCTCGCTCAGGCCAGACTATGACGATGCTATGGCGTACCTCAACCTGCTTTATCGCCGCAAAGCCGATATGGTGGACAGCAAGGGAGAGCGCGAGGCGTTGCTGAAGCAGGCCGAAGATCTCGTCGACAAGGTCAAGGAAATCAAGCAGAAGAGATCGGAGCAACCGCAAGCCTCGTAATCTCTTTGCCGTTTTTTCCATAGAGGGCGTCCGCCAGGATGCCCTTTTTCTTTCATTGGGAAGCGAGCTCCAAGTCGCACCTAATCGTTCTTCTGGCGTAAAATAGATCATGCCGTCGCCCAGCAATTTGCCTTTGCATTTCCACCGCGACCGCACCGAGCGCCAGCTCGACGCCCGCCTGGACGAGCTGCTGGAGAAGCTGCGCAAGAATCGCCCCTCGGAAGACCCCTGGATGGTGCGCCGCGCCTACGAAATCGCGGCGGAACGCCATCGCGACCAGCTTCGCAGTTCAGGGGACCCGTACCTCACGCATCTTTTGGAAGTCGCGCACATTCTCGCGGACATGCGTCTTGATGCCATCACACTGACCGCCGCGCTTCTCCACGATGCTATCGAGGACACGGAGTACCCGGTTTCACGCATCGAAGAACGCTTCGGTGTCGAAGTAGCGCGATTGGTGGAAGGTGTCACCAAAATTGGCCGCCTCAATATGATGGCTCCCGAGGCGCGCCAGGCGGAAAGCGTTCGGAAAATGCTTCTGGCGATGGTCAATGATGTTCGCGTTGTGCTGGTCAAGTTGGCCGATCGCCTTCACAACATGCGGACGCTGGAGTATCTGGAGCCAGCCAAGCAGCAACGCATATCCCGCGAAACTTTGGATATTTATGCGCCGATAGCACACCGGCTGGGGATGGGAATCGTGCGCGGTGAGCTGGAGGACCTATCCTTCCGCTTCCTGGAACCGGACTCTTTCCTGGCTCTGCAAAAGGAAGTCAGCGAAAAAGCGCCCGCCCATCAAAAATTCCTCGAGGAAGTTCAAACCACAATCCGTACCAAGCTCGTGGAAAACGGCATTCCCGCCGAACTCGAAGCGCGTGTTAAAGGTTTGTATTCGCTGCATCGCAAAATCGTGCGCCAGGAGCGCGGGCTCGAGCAGGTCTACGATCTTCTTGCCGTTCGCGTCATCAGCGATACCGAGCGGAATTGCTACGCGGCGCTCGGCGTTGTGCATCACATCTGGCGTCCTGTTCCCGGCCGTTTCAAAGACTACATCGCCATGGCGCGGCCCAATCTGTACCAGTCCTTGCACACGACGGTGTTGCACAGCGGTCAACCCTTTGAAGTGCAGATTCGCACGCAAGATATGCACCGTATCGCGGAAGAAGGCGTGGCCGCGCACTGGAAATATAAAGACGGAAAGCCGGCGCAGGAAGACGACCAGCGCATCGCCTGGATGAGGCAACTGATCGAGTGGTCGCAGGAATTGGAAGAGCCCGGCGAATTTCTATCGACGTTGAAGGTCGATCTCGCTCCCGTCGAGGTCTATGCTTTCACGCCCAAGGGGCGCGTGCTGGAGCTTCCGCGCGGCGCGACCCCTGTGGATTTTGCGTACTCGGTGCACACGGAAGTCGGCAATCAATGCGTGGGCGCAAAGGTCAACGGGCAGATGGTTGCGCTGCGCCACGAAATTGTGAGCGGCGACGTTGTCGAGATTCTGACGCAGAAGGGCCACGGGCCTAGCCGCGATTGGCTCAGCTTCGCGAAATCGTCGCACGCGCGCAGCAAAATCCGCCATTGGATCAATTTGCAGGAGCGGGAAGAAGCAATGGAGGTGGGACAGCGCCTGCTGGAAAAGGAGGCGCGCCACTTTGGCCGCAGCCTTAAGAAAATTCCGGAAGAGGATTTGCTGCGCTTCGCGTCCGATTCCGGACTCTCGAAGATTGAGGATCTCTACGCTGCCGTAGGATTTGGCAAATATTCCGCGCGTCAGGTGCTTGCCCGCGTTCTGGGCGATGCAGTGAAGGGCGCCGAGCCGGCGGATGACGCAAAGCCGACGCTGGTCAAAACCGTAAAACGCATGCTCGGCTTTGGCGAAGCGCCGCTTATCGTCAAGGGCTATGACGATCTTCTCGTTTACCGCGCTAAGTGCTGCAATCCGATTCCTGGCGACGACATTCTTGGCTACATCACGCGAGGGCGCGGCGTGGCTGTACATACGCGCGGGTGTCCGAACGTCCAAAATCTGCTGTATCAAACGGAGCGGCGCATCGCCGTCGAGTGGGGTGGCGCGGGGGCGGCCACCTTCCAGGTGCAGCTCCAGATCCGGGCCCGCGATCGCGCCGGCCTTTTAGCCGATATTACGGCGGTAATCAGCGGTGCCGGATCCAACATTCACAGCCTGGAGAGCCGCCCCGACCATTCGAATGCGCGGATTGACGCCAGCCTGGAGATTGCCGATCGCCGCCAGTTGGAGACCATCCTCGCCAATATCCGCAAAGTCTCGGGGGTGTACGGTGTCGAGCGCGTCTACCAGGTCTGAACTCCCTCTTTCCAGTCTCTCCTTTCGACGGCTGCAACCCACGCTCTCTTAATTCGGCGTTTACCTGTCCTTCCGCACAAGTACCCTCGACGGCACACGGTCGGCGCGTTCACGTTGCCGCCCGCTAGAATGGAAATATGAAGTCTCGTGCTGTGCTTCTCGGTGTCTGTGTCCTTTTCACGGTGGGCTGCAAGCAGCACATGTTGACGGACTACCGTCCGCTTGACCAAGCAGGGATGTGGTCGAGCGGCCTCGAGCAACTCAAGAAGCTGAATACTTCGGATTTCGAAGTCGCTCACCTTGTCAAGGTCAAGCAAGCTCGAGTGAGCGACGATGGCTGCGTGGCCCTTGTCGCCGCGGCTCACGAGAGGAAGCATCCTTTCGCCAGCGGCGACTCGACCGCGAATCTTGCCCGGGCGGGTTATTCCGAAGTGCAAATCCTTGAGATCGCTCGAGCCGATCAGCTGGATGCCATCAGCGGCGACGCCGTGGCTCTTCGCCTCATCGGCTTATCCGACAACTTTGTGCAGTTTGTTCTGCAGCGCCGCTTGCAAGGGCAGGCTACGCTCGGCACTCCCCAGATCGCGCGCCTGAAAAATACGGGTCTTAGCGAAAAGCAGATCTTGGACAAAATTAAATCGGGCATGACCGACGCGCAGGCCGACCGCGAAGTCGCCGTCCGCGAAGCGACCCGCAATCACGCCGGGACCGGCTTCGTTCGTGTCCGAGGTCGTAAGCCTCGCTAAATAACGTGCTCCGCGCGCCTTCGCAACCTTTTTTGCGTCAATCCGTTTCCCTCGCTACAATCGTAGCGCTTTGAAACTCAGCCGCCGATTTCGTCCGCCGCTCCTGCTGGCCGGCGCCGTTTATTGCGCTGCCGGCTGTACGGCCGCGTTCGGCCCGGGCTACACCATTGTCAAACAGCAGATCACCGTTCAGTTCGTTCCGGCTCCGCAGCCCGTCATTCGAATCGAAGGCGTCTATCAACTCAAAAACACCGGAAATCAGCCCCTCACCGCACTCGAGCTTCGTCTTCCCGGCCGCCGGCGCTTCCACTTTTCTGGTCCCAGCGCCCATTGGGACAAAACCGCGCTTAGCTTGGCCGCCTCGCCTGACAATCCCCGCAATGTCCTTCTCGCGTTGCCGCAACCCTGGACCGTTTCTTCGCGACATACCTTGCGGCTTTACGTGGAATACCAGCGCGCATCCGACGAGACCGCCCTTAGTTTCACTCCCGACGCTTTCTTTCTCCCGGCCCAAGGTTGGAGTCCAGAACTCTTTCCCGCGCGCGGGATTTTCGCTACGGGAGGCGTGCCGCCGAAATCGTGGAATCTAATCGTGCGTGTCCCCGGCGATTTCCTGGTTCATACTAGCGGTCAAGCGAAAAAACAATCGGCAAGCAATTCTCGCAATACCGCCGAACGGACGATTCGCGTCAAGCAGACGTTCCAAGACAAGTATCCCTTTGTTATCGCCGGGCGTTACGTCACGGCAACTCTCACGGCCGCCAACGAAACCGTGAATCTCTGGACGCGCTCTCCCCAAAATCCCGAGGCACTGCGGCAGCCCAGCGAAGCGCTGGCTCGGACCATTCAAGCGTACGATTCCACTTTCGGAACACGCCCCAAGGATTCTCACCAGCTGTGGATCGTCGAATGCCCCGATTTGACTGGATGCTTTTCCACTGCCTCATCCAATTTTTCGAAGCTTACTTCAGAAGGAATCGAGAAGATTACCGCCGAAATGGCCTCGCAGGAGACCGCCATGGTCGACCTCACTGGCGGTGCTCCGGAAATCGCTTCCGTTGGTCCATCGCTTGCCTCTAGTTGGCTCGGCTACGGCCAAAATCCGGGCTTCTTCGAGCAAGCTCCGCCGCTTTCCGCTCTGCCGGCGTTCGCTGCCTCGCGTGGCCGCGAAGCGGTTGAAGGTCCGCAGGTACGCGCGCAAATCATCCGTCGATTGCTCCGCGCCATTCCCGAAAACCCGGCGCCGCATCAGCCGGAAGCCGACGATGTTCTGCGCGCGAAGAGCCTTCTGTTTTTTTATGGGCTGCAAGATCGTTATGGTCAGCAAGTCTTCAGCGCCGCACTCAGCCATATGCTTGACGCGCGCCGCGGCGGCGGCTTCGATCTGGACGATCTCATTGCCGCGTTTGAACAAGAAGCGCACCAAAACGTTGCACAGTTCGTTCGCCTTTGGATGAAGCGTCCCGGCGTCCCTGAAGAGTTTCGCGCACGCTACGAAAATCCCGTGGCACCTCGATCGGCTAGTGATTCAAAGGAGAGCACTCCATGAAGAATGTAGTGATTACCGATCGTGGCCCAAAACCGATCGGTCCGTATTCGCAGGCCATCAAAGCGAACGGCTTTATCTATTTGTCCGGACAGGTCGCGCTTGATCCCCAAAGCGGTGAAATGGTGGGCTCCGATATCCGTCAGCAAACCGAGCGCGTCTTTGAAAATATCAAGGGGATTCTCGAAGCGGCGGGAGCGAATCTCCATCACGTCGTCAAGGCCACAGTGTTCCTGAAGGACATGAACGATTTTCCGGCGATGAACGAAGTCTACGCCCGCTACTTCACCACCGCGGCCCCGGCTCGTTCTACAGTCCAAGTCTCGCGTCTGCCGAAAGATGCACTGGTCGAGATCGAAGTAATTGCTGCGGGCTCTTAATTCACAGAACGTCTTGAGGGATTTTACTCAGACGATGAACAACCAAAACTTTTAAGGCCGGTCCGGACTTTCCAAGGCCCGCCACAATACAATCCCGGTCACAATCGCGGTGAATGCTATCGCGTACCAGATGAACTTACTCTTTCCCGCTTTGATTGGCTGGTTCTGTCCCCAGGACGCCGGAGTTGCCGGAGCCGGAACTTCGCCAGCAGGAGCGGCAGCTTCGGGATCCAGCACCACGTGATACGCCGTGCCTTCCGGTATTGCTCGGATGTCATCGTCGACACCGATGAGAAGCGTCCCTCGCGAACACCGTACGACTAGTTCCTTGGGGTTGAGGAAAGTCACATTAGCAACCATCGGTTCGTTGCCGCGCGGCCGAAAGACCGCAGTCCCTGCATGAAGAACGAACGCTTTTGCATCGGCTGTGGAAAAAGCCGCCGTGCCGCCCAGAAGAGTTGCGCTAGCCACACCGTACTCCGCGCCCCAAACAACGCGGCTCGAGCCCGTCAGCGCCAACCGCGCCGCCCCGGCCCTTATTTGTAGGCTGCCCGCCTGCTCCGTATCGAGCTTGTCTCCCGCGAATACAGTAGACCCCGCGGAGGCAGCTGCCGTTCCAACATGTGCGCGCTCCGCAGACACTACAGTACCCAAGCCTACACTCGAATTTCCTAAAATCGGCGTTGCCAGTAAACTTACTGATAATAATATAGATAGAATAATCGAGTGGGTCCCGCGCCGGCGCGGCATCGTCGTCTCCAAGAGGGCCATGAGCAGGATAGCGGCCACTCTGCCGATCGTCAATCTGTAAACACTGGCTAAGTTCTGAAAGTCGCGCTTCTACGTGATTTGCTGTATGCATGGCTGGGCTGGTGGCAATGTTCTGTCGCTGTTACAATGCCCTTACTGTATGGCCGACTGGAAACAGATTACCGCTCGTATTCGCCGCGCTCGCACTGGAAAAGACCCTGCCGCGCAACTCTCTAACCTGTATCAGAAAACGCGCGATGCCATGGTCGCCTTTGAGTTGGCTAAATTTTTTGAGACCGCTGGGCAGAATGGCGAAGCGGCCAAATGGTACTCCACGGCCGCAGAGCGCTTTCGCCGCGCTGACTGGAAGACCAAGGCGCAGGAAGCCGCTGTGCGTCTCGGCGGAGAGGCTCCGACGGCAGAGGCGGCCACGCAATCCGATGATCTGCAGCTTGCGACGCCTATTCTTTCTGTTCCCGAACCCGGCTTGCCGTTTGAACAAACGGCAACGACCTTTGAAGCGATCGTAGCTCCCGCGGCGGAAGCTGCCGGCGGAAGTATCTCCGAGGCGCCGCGACGCGGCACCCGCCGGCGTGGCCGTCGCGGTGGCCGCAATCGCCGGAAAACCGGCGCCACTGCCGAAGAACGCGTGCTTTCGCCTGCACCTTCCACGGATACTCCGGTCCGTCGGCACGCTCCTCCACCGGTGGACGAGGCTCCCGAGCCTCGTTTTGGCAGGGCCCCCAAGTCCGTTTCTCCGCCCCGCCTACCCATTGATTCGGTCTCGGAAACCGGCACGTCTTTGCGCGGTCGCTATGGCGATCCCGGTCTCTCTTCACGCCTTTCGCTCCTGGAGATGCAATTCCGACGCCTGCTGACCTGCGCTCCCCTCAAGCTGAACGAAGCCGACCGTGCTCCCGTCGGTCCCGGCGTGCTTTTGCTCAGCGATTCCGATCTTTCCACCTACTATTACGTGGAAGCGTGCCAAACCTTGCCCATCGCGATTGGAAGTTTTCTGCGCGGCACAGCCAGTCGCCGCGGCTCCGAGTCCATCAAGCCGCGCCTTGCGGAACATCTTGGCATCGCGGAAACCCGCGTTGCGAAATATCTCGCCGACCACTGTGTCGTGCGCTACCTTCAACTCGACGAAGGTGCATCTCACTTCGCCCATTTCGTAGTCGCCGTCCTCCGCCCCGCGCTGAACGATTGACTTCTCGGCGCGCTAAGAAGCGTCACATCTGATTGTGCCCGTGCTCTTCACGCTCAAAATCAGCACACTTTTCACGTCCCGAGGCCTACAAGTAACCCCACCCCGAATCCCCATTCGACCCCCGTTTTTCCCCGTTCAACCTCGATTTTCGCCATTCAATGCAACTCGCTGGCTTCCCACCCTATAACCGTTAAACTATACAGGTCCAAAGACTTATTGGGCGTTTCTACCCGGCGTGGTACGGTATTTGGAAGCCCGGGGGCAATCGCTGCAATTTTCGTATTTGTAGCGCTTGGGCGGGCTTCTCCATAACGCATCAAGAAATTAAATTGGGATTTTTCTGAAACTGGAGGGTAGAGGTTTATGCCGAATCGAGTAGGCACTCAAGTGATGCGAGCGGTTGACGCTACGATCTGCGGAGCAGCCGGTATCACCTTCAATGCGATTCAATTTTTCAACAAGCGCAATCCGAACCCATCGTTCACCCCAAAGTGGTCGGATAAGCCGCTTCTAAAATCCTGGGAGAAAACCAAGCCAACCCTCGGCTGGCCGCGGCAGACCGATTCGCTCTGTCCGGATTGCGTCAAAGAAGCGCGCGAAGCCATCATTCACGGCAAAAAAGATTGGCGCGACCTAATGAATGAGAAGGTCGGCGAGATCAAGGCGCAAATCGTCGAGCGCGATGGCGAAGTCTGGATGATTAAG
>DATBYP010000021.1:0-6538 GCA_036513675.1 Candidatus Acidiferrum sp. | reverse complement strand
CGCGTTTAGCGTTTCGTACGTTTTCACGTAATTGATGGTGGGATTGCCGGCGAGCGGGCCGAACAGGGCTTGCAATCCGGGACGCGTGGCGACGCCGCCGTTGCTGTAGATAACGTCCTGGCAATCGGGCGAGACTCCGTGCGGCAGGTCCGCGGGAGACATGTCGGTGACGAGCCCGCCAAAAATTTCGATGGGCGCGTCGAATGAGCCTGCTGTTGTCATATTCTTGTATTGTTAGATAGCAGTGTGGTATATAACCCACGCTCAGCGTGTTTCGGAGAGTGCTCCCAGTGGGGGTACTGGGCACGCTTGAGACGCGTTGAGGGCTGCTTTGCAGCCCCAGGAGTTCGAGTCTCCCACTCTCCGCACTCGCTCTCAACGTGGCATTGATTTATTGTCGGCTTCCTGCCAAGATGTACTTGCGTCTCAAGCGTGCCCAGGTTTTAGTTTAGGCGGCGAGTAATCGCCGCCTTTTTTGTTTCTGCGTCAGTTCCCTACTGCTTGGTTGATTCCTCTTCCCGCTGGTCTGTGTGAGCTCTGCGATTCCGCGACGCGTGTTTCTCGTCCAAGGCGACCAAACCGTATTGCGCGGCTTTTTCGCGGTCGAGGATGGCACCGCAGGAGCGGCATACGGCTACGCCGTGCTTGATCTTCTCGGCGCAGACGGGGCAATCGGCGAGTGGGCGCGCGTCGTAGAGCCACGGCTTCTCCAACCCGAGTTGGCGGGCGGCGCGACGCTCGAGATCAGTAATGAACATGGGATTCTTCGTGCGCTCCCACTCGAGATCGGCGGCGGCGACCAGGCGGCGCTGAAATTCCTCGAGCCGCCGGCGCGCTTCGGCAAGTTCGCTCTCGGTGGGCGCTTCTCCCGCAGCGACAAAAACGCCGTGGTAGCTTCCCTCCCCCGAGTCTCCGTTGATTTCGCGTGCGATGTCTTCAGCAATTTCGCGCGCGGTGATGCGATATTCCATGGTGCGCTTGTCGCCCAGATCCATCACTCCAAGGCAGCCGCGAATCGGCGTAATCGCGAACGCCTCGCCCGGCTGCGGCGAAACAATCGCCAGCGACCCAAAATAGGTGCGATGGCGCGGCGGCCATTTCTCCGCGGAAATGTTCACCAGAGCGACCACGTCGACACCCTTAGCAGCTGATTGTGCATCCACACTTCACCTCCCAATATTTTCAGAAAAGCTTTAGATTGAATGCGGCGCGAAACTATTCTCTGACCCGGAGAATGACTACCGGAGTCGTCTTGCGAGCGCCAGCAAGACGCAGGCCGTCGAAATCGGTGACATCCGCGCGAGCCACCGGAACAAGCCTGCCTTCGTCCTCAAGTTGCTGGAGGGGAGCTGCCACCGCCGGCGGATAGTCCGGAGCGCGCACGACCCAGCGAATCTTTTCCGCGCGGAAAAAACCGTTCCACGCTTCCGCAGAAGTGTAGCGTTGCGGGTCGATGTTCCAACTATGGTTGGGGTTACCGGAAACAAACGGAACGCGCAGGTAGTACAAGTGTTGGAGAAAGACCAGCGTCTTTGCTTCGCTTCCCTGCCCTACCAGCGTCTGATTGACGAACGAGACCCTTCCATAGTCGGGCGAGCGCTGCTTCAGGTAGTCATCGCGCGACAGCAAACCAACGCTGGCTTCGACTGCCGAGTGCGCATACAGCAGGACTCCACCCATACACAGCAGGAGCAGCGCGCCGATACTCGCGAAGGACAGCGCGCGAGCGATTCGCCAATCGGAGCGCTCCAAGAATGAAGCGCCTGCAAACGCTACAGCGAGAGCAATCGGAAAAGCAGGCAAGAGAAACCGCAACATCCCCGAGGAGACCAAGACCAGTTCGCTGCTCGTCAGCCAAACGATGATCGCCACGCGCCAAAGCGGCGTGTTGCGCCAGGCCAGAACGATGAACAGCACGAAAGCGAACGGCAACGGTCCGAAGAATTGCCAGAAGCCCGCGTGGGCACGGTCCACCGCGGCAAAGAGCGGAAACAGGAACAGTTGCGGGATGGACCTCGGCGCGCTCGCGCCGGTGTCCGCGAGCACAGAAGCCAGGGTGAACCCATTCATTTCCCCGGGGGCAAACCAGCGCAGCAAAAACGGGAATACAGGATCGTGGCTCCAAAACGCATTTCGCGCGTAGGGCCAAATACCCACTGCCAGTGCGGCGAAGAAAAAAAGTCTGAGCCGCCGCAGGGAGCGAGCTTCCGCAAGAAATGCCAGCAACAAGGCGAAAGCAAAAAAGCAGCCGGTGTACTTTGCGCCCGCAAGAGCACCCGCCAGAGCTCCCGCGAGCAGCGTGATTGCTAGCCGCTTTTCCTGTCGTGCCCGTGCCACGACGAGCACGCCGGTGGTGGCGAAAAAAGCCATCCAGATGTCCGGCGCTCCGGCGGTCGACACCTGCCAGAAAACTATCGGCGTGAGCAGGAAGCTCAGCGGGCAAAGCCAGGCCCATTCTCGAGATAGCCACTGGCGCGCCAGACACGCGCCCGCCGCCGCCGCAAGCACTCCGCCGAGGAAAATCAACGCAAGCGAAAGCTTCTCGCTGTCCAGCGCAAGGCCCGTAAGAATCAGCAGGTGTCCCTGGCCGGTAAAGAAACTGTGCACCAGATCAAAATGCGGAACAAACCCGTCGCGAAGGACGAGCAGCGGCGACGTAAAGTGATAGTGCAACGCGTCAGAGCCGGTGAGCGGCGCGACAGCGGTGATTCCAGCGAAGAGCACAACGAAGCATGTCGTTGCTGCCAGCAGGTGTTCCTTTCGCGATCCGACGCGGATGCGACGAAGGAGCCCGGTAAGAATTTGCAAAACGCCGGGAAAGCCAAAAGCACCCGTCAAAAAAAGTACCGGTAGAACGAGACAAACGACCAGACGCGGGCGGCCGACAAACTCGAGGATGGCCAGGACCGTCTCGTAAGCGATTACCCCGGCAGCGACGTAACACAGCAGTTCTAGGAGCGCGTCTTCCAATTCAAGACGCGCCACTTTCAAGATCCGGTACCCCACTCCCGCACAAGCGAGACAGAAGATTGCGGCACCGCAGAGCGAAGCCAACGACGCGATCAGTGCCATATTCTGCGGAACAGCGGACCTGCGGCATTACGCAACAAGCCCGTGAATTGATCCTTGAATTGGCTGTAATACCAAATCTGTGCGGCGACTATCCAAAGGCAAAGCAGCCCCTCGGCGAACCGATTTCGCAAAATTGTGCGGACGTCACTCACAGAGTCGCGAATTATATCACTTGCGCCAACGCAGGTTGTTTCGCATAGGCGCTGCGGACCAGGCGTGGACAAAAGCCGCCCTTGCAGTGCCACGGGCCTTTTCAGCTACTGCATGCGGTACTGCACGATGACGTTGGCGTCAGCGGGGCTGGTGGCGCAGCCCGCGGCGGCGGTTTGCACGGCGACAGTGAGTGAGGTGCCTGCCGCATAATTTTGCGAGATCGCGCCGCTGTCGTTGGCAGCGGCGGCGATGGTTACGTTCACTGGCGTGGTGCCATCCGTCAGCCGGACGATGGCGTTGGTGGTGCAGCCGCTCGGCGCAGTTTTCGCTTGTACTTGCACGCGGGTTACCGTGACGGCTTTGTCCGGCGTCCACGTCGAGCCCGTCCACGTGGAAGTCAGCGCGCCTGGCAAGAACACGTTCTGCTCGCCGCGCGGGCTCGCGCTGAGGGTTTCTCCATTGAGAGCCATGCCCTGCATAAAATGCTGTGCTTTATTCCAATCCTGCTCCACATCGAGGTGTGCGAGCGGATGCAAGTTGCCTCCAGACCAATTCTTGGAAGTAGCGACGGTGCCAAACAGAAACAGTCCGGGCTGTCCGGAGGTGTAAGTAGTATCTGTAGCGGTCAGGGTGGAGACACCGTTTTTGTAGCAGGTGAGCGCGCCGCCAGGTGCAGCTTCCAGCCGCAGCATGTCCCCGGCTGTGCCGGTGCTAGCCGCGCTGGTCAGCGCCGTGTTGGATGTGCCGGAGATTCTCTGAATGAAAATGTTCGTGGTGTTCTCGACGCAGCTGTACCCCTGGGTCGAGCCGGCGCTTCCGGAGAGCAGAACCGCGACACCTGGGAAATCCGTAGTGCCATTCAGCGCGGTGAGCGTGACCTGCGAAAACTGCGAGGGGCTGAACAGACTCGCGGCCCAGTAGGCAACGTCATTGGTTCCGGCGGTGCCCACAAAATTGTTCGAGTTGACGTTAATTCCGTTGTTGGTGACCGTCCAGTTCGCGCCGATGGCGCCGTTTGCGCGTGTGGCATTGTCGTAAGCGCTGTTGAGATAACCGGTCACGGGCAGATAGCCGGCGACGTCGGGAATAGAAAGCGTACGATTGGCGGTTAGTCCGCTAGGAAAATTCGTGGAAGCGACATTTCCGTTGCTGGTGAGCCGGAGTTGCGGCCCGGACAAGCCATTGGGTCCTACGATGGATGATCCCGCCGAGCCGTTCGACACGGACTGGCCGCACACGCTGAAGGACGCGTCGACAAATACTTGGGCTACGGGAACGATGGCAGTGCAGTTGCCAAACGCCGCCACGTTAGCTTTGGCGCCGTTGCGATACGGCACGTACCCGATGGCTCCCGCCGGGGCAGCCGGCGGCGTGAGGGTAACGGTCTGGTTGCCGCTGGTGGTCACGGCATTTACATTGGGACTGGCGCCGCTGAAATTTCCGTCTATGTCTACCCACTGGATCTGGTACGGAATGGACCCGACGGGAGCACTACCGCCCGAGCTGACCGCCAAACCGGGTGCGGGTGGCGCGGCCATGCCATAAATGACGCGGCCGTTGCCGCTGACAGAGACGAGTCCGGTAGCGTAAAGTCCCTGCCCATTCAAGCTCACAAAGGGAGTGTTTCCTGGATTGCTGAAGGGGCCATCGAGAATCAAGGCGTTGGCGTTGCCGGCGGACGATGGAGCGATGAACAGTGGCTGACTGGCGTTGCCTACGGAGCCTCCGGACCACAGGAGGGAAATGATGTTGCCGCCGTTTTGCGCGTCCACCACGGAAGTGCCGTAGCCCACAATGGAGTCGGCTTCCACCACGTCGCGAAGGACGATCCCGTTGAAGATTCCTCCAGGGCAATTGAACCGCAAGTATGGGCCAACGGCACTTTCAAAGATGGTGGTGTCGAACTCGAAATCTATAGGGGCCACGCCCAGGGAATTGGGCAAGCAATCGATATCGACAGCCCCTCCGGCGAAGTACAGGCCGTTCACTTTGAGACGGCCGGGAACTTGCGAAGGGTTGCTGGTGGTGACCGCGGAGCTGGTGTTGGTGAGCTGCAGGCAAGCCGAACCATTAAAGCTGGCGGCTCCGTTCTGGCAATTCCCGCGGTTGATGAAGTAGTCGAAGCCACCCTTGAAAACCAATGGGCGGCCGAGACCGTTGCTTCCGCTAACATCAATGTCGTCGAGGACCAAGCCTACGGTTCCCCCACCGTCCGTTCCAGAATCGGCGAGAATGGCGGTTTGTTGCACGCCTCCGGCAAGGATTAGCACGCGACTGAAGTGCACCCCACTCACGCCGTTGACTTCGGGGATCAGGAACATGGGGTTAGCGTTGCCGCTGAACTGCGTGCCGTTGACGTAGGAAAAACTCGTGGTTTGGTGAGGCTCGCCAGCAATGTCCATCGAGCCGCGCAGAATCCAGGGCTGATTGATGACGACGAAATTGTTGTTGGAATGAATCTTGACGCTGTACGAGAACGTGTTGATTAAGCCGTTCGTTAAATCCGTAGTGGCGTTGAAGGGGACGTAGCCCATGCCGTTGGAGATGTACACAGAGCCGCCCCCGGCGGCGTATGCGGCTTGAACCGCGGATTTTAGATTTACGGAATTGTCGTGAAGAACCACGACATTAGAGACCGTGGTGCCGGCTGCATTAGCAAGCGTCAAGCTGGTCGTGCCTGCGCCGGAAACAATCGTCGTGGCGAGATAGCCGGGCTGTGCGGTGCCGGGCGGCGCGGTGGGCACGTAGCTCGGCGCAGTGTTGACGTTGCTGCCGCAATCCTGAAACCAGGGATCGACGCCTGCGGCGACTCCCGCGAGCGCGCCGTTGCGATAGATCCAGTAATGAATGGTGTTGCCGCCGCTGAAGCTGCCGGAGGGGAAAGTCAGCGTGTTGCACGCCATCACGGTGACGACCGGCGTTCCAGTGGTATTCGTTTCGTTGGCGAGCGAACCGTCGTTGGTGGTGAAAGTGGATGACGTCGGCACCGTGGCGATCGTTTTTACGCCGTTGCAAGAATCGAAGACACCGCCGCTGAATCCGGAAATGTTGACCTGTGCGCCAGCCTGCAGATTGTGCGCGACGCTGGAGGTATACGTGGCTACGCCGTTGGTGCGCACGCAACTGGCGAAGGTGATGTTGTTTGCGCCAAGCGTGGAAGCTCCCGCGACGGTTTGCCCCGCGACGCTGGAGGCGGTGAGGCCGCCCTGGCGGTCTTCCGCGATCACCTGGTACGTGTAGGTCGCGGTGCCGTTCAGTAGATACGTGGGCGTGATGGTGGGTTGGCCCGTGGTGGTCAACGTGGTGGCGGCGC
>DATBYP010000020.1:0-9197 GCA_036513675.1 Candidatus Acidiferrum sp. | reverse complement strand
TAAGGAGGGCCACGGTTAGAATAGCCCTAATAATTCGCGTCTTTCGATCGAAATGTGGCATTCGCTTCCCCCCTCCGTTTTGGTTTAGTTTGAGCGCGTTTCAGAGCCTGATGTTGATCATTCCTCTCTCGGCTCCATATGGTTCCAATAAATTCTAGACGTACGCTCAAGGCCGTCGGAGTACGCGGCTCTCCGTTTGGTGAGGTTGTTCAAATACTATGTCCTCTTCACCGCTGTGCGGCTCCTTGCAGACCAGGGTTGCCGACCAGCGCCGTTGGCATCGCGTACGGAAGAGGCGACGGTCACGAGGCTTACCAATCAACGGGAGGCGGATTTGGCCGCGGGGGCGGCTAGGTCGGAGATTAGGAATTCCATTACGGCGTGGGGATCTTCGGCGCCGCCTTTTAGGCGGTTGTCGGCGGCTTGCAGGGATTGGAGTCCTTGCAGGAGGCGGGCTTTGGGGATCTTGCGCGCGGATTGCAAAGCTAGTTCGGCTTGTTCGGGGCGCATGGCTAGGGCGCGGGCGGCTTGATAGCCGTTGGAGATGCCTTTTAATTCGCTGGCTTCGATTAGCTTGCGGTACATCCAGGTGATGGCGCCGAGCATTTGCAGGGGCTGTTCGCCTTCGCGGAGGAGGCAATCGAGGAACTCGAGGGCGCGCTTGGCTTCGCGTTTCGCGAGCATGTCGGCCAATTCCCAGACCGTGGTGGTTTTCTCGGAGATTACCAGCGCGGTGACGTCCTGGCGCCGGATTAATTTTCGTTGCGCGACGTAGGTGGCGAGTTTGTCGATTTCGGTTTTGAGGCGCATTAGGTCGGCGGCGACGAATTCGGCTAGATCTTCGGCGGCGCCCTTTTCGAACTCGACGCGTTGTTCTTTGGCCATGGCGCGGGCTAGCGGGACTGCGGCGGCTTGGCGAGCCTGCAGGTCTTCGCCTAGACCAACATCAACTACGAGGGTTCTTTCGGAGAGGAGCTTGGCGAGCTTCATACGCTGGTCGAGCGCAGTGGCTTCCAGGACGAGGATGGTGAACGGGGCGGGATTGTCGAGGTAGGCCTCGAGATGTTCGACGGCGGCGTCGCGATTTTTCTCGCCGAGCTTTTCAATTTTTTCCAGGTCATGCAGGAAAACGACTTGGCGCGGCGCGAGCATCGGAAGGGTCTGCGCTTGCTCGAGAGCGTCTTGCGTTTCGTTGCGATCGGCAGAATAGCGAGAGACGGCCCAGGGGCGGGCGGCTTCCGGGACGAAGGTTTCGATGAGTTGGGCGCGGCTGGCGTCGCGGAGGAAGGGCTCGTCGCCGAGGAGGAGGAGGGCGGGAATGGGTTTGCCTGTGGTCAGGCGGACAAGGAGTTCTTCGTGGGAGACGCGAGGCATGCGAAAAGATTTTACGCGGTTTTGAGGTGGGAGGGAAACGCGAACAGGTAAAAGCTAAAAGTTTTCGGTTATGGAGGCTGCCAGGCGCTGGGCGAAGTCTTTGGCCAGGCGGTCGAGGGCGGGATCTTGCTCTTCGAAGAAGCTTTTTACGTCTGTGGAGATTTCGTATTCGTTGCGGAAGACAAATTTGTCGGAGTGGTAGAGAATTTTTTGCGGTTCCGTTTGGGTCAGGGTGACGTCGCAGCGAACGGTGACAAGCATGGTGGTGGCACGGCCGGTTTTGGTGTCGAAGAGTAGCGGGACAGCCTCGAGGGTGAGAACTTTGCCGTGCAGAACTGCGTCGGCTCCGCTTGGCTCGGAGGTGATTTTGTAATGAGTGGCCACGAGAAATTCGTGGACGGTCGCCAAAGTTAATTTTTGCTCGATGCGGTAGCTGGTGGTGGCGTTTTCGAAAGCGGGGACGGCGATAACGTGAATGTTTTTGGGAAGGGCATCGCTGCGTCCGGCCACGTGATAGCCACACGCGGTGAGGTAGCCGCAGGTCGCGAACACGAATGTCACAGCCGCGGTTCTTCGCTTCGCAACCCGAGTGAGGAAGCGATTCAGAGGTGAGAGACAGGCCTTCATTCGACGATTTTCTCCGCGAGCTGGATGGCTGTGGCCGCGGGCAAGCGAACATTATCGGCTGCGCCCCAGAACCACCAAGTGCCGGGGTTGGCGGGATCGTCGTCGGGAATGGCCAGGTGGATTGCAGAATCGCCTGCGGCGACGACATTGCCGAGGGGCGATGACGCAGCGATCTCCAGTGTGAAACCATTCTTGCGGAGCACTTCGACAATGCTTTCGCGAGTTTGAACGGGCGTCAGGTCGGAGTTTGCGACGAAGGTGTAGCCATAAAAGACAGGAGCGTGCAGGACCTCGATGGAGGGCGCGATTTGGTGGGAGGCTGCGGACGCCTCGCGGCGAATGCGGGTGTGGATGGCTTGCAGATTCTCGCGGCTGGCGGGGCCGTAATGATCGAGCAAGTTGAAGGCGACCTGCGTGTCGAAGACGGGCTGGCCGATGGATTGAAAGGAGAGAAGCTGCGAGGTTTGCGCTTCGAGCTCTTCGATGCCGGCGCGGCCTGCTTCGGAAACGGGGCGGAAGAAAACGATGGCGAGGCGTGAAAGGCCCGCGCGGCTAAGGGCGTCCAGCAACCTTCCGGCGACAAGTCCGGGGGCGGAAGGAATGGCGTACAGAGTTTTGCTTTTCTGGGCGCCTTCGTTGAGCCCATCGAGTTCAAAGCAGATGTGCGCTGCGTCCACATCGAGCGCCGCACCGGACAGATCGATGACGATCGCACCAGAATCGCGTGCGGCGGGAAGATTCCTTTCGGTGAATGCCGCGGAGCCGGCGAAAAAGATGAGTTTCGCGCGATCGAAGGTGCCTTCCTCGACGGGTTGAATTACGGCAGGCTCACCACCTGCTTCGGTCAATATGCCGGCGGCAGTTTCTTCATCGACTAAGGACAAGTCCCAGCCGGCGAAGCGACCTTCTTCCAGCAGAGATTTTAGCTCGGCGCCGAGAAGGGAAGATGCTCCGGCGATTACGATACGTTGGGAGTCCCTAGGCGCGGACATGAATCACGCGGTCCGCGAAGACGCGACGCGATGGCGGAGGACGCGAACGATTTGCACAACCAGGCCGCCGACAACGTAGGCGGACGCGAAAAGGGTCAAGACAACTTCGGAATATTTCCAGACGACGGCGACGAAGAGGCAGAGCAGGACGATGGCAAGGGAAGGTTGGCGGCGCGTCCAGGGGACGTCTTTGAAGCTGTAGTAGCGGACGGTGCTGGTCATGAGCGCGCCGAGGGCGGCGGTGAGAAAAAGCCAGGCCATGGCCCAACGCTCGTCGTGTATAGGAGTTTTGAATCCGTGGACGAACGCGGCGATGAAGCCGGCCGCAGCGGGTGTCGGGAGGCCGACGAAATATTTTGAGCTGCCGGGGGCCATGCCCTGCACGTTGAAACGGGCGAGTCGCCAGGCGCAGCAGATTAGGAATGCGAGGCAGCAAATCCAGCCGAGTTGGCTGATTTGTTCAACGGCAAGCGTGTCTTGTCCAGGAAGGCTGCGTACGCCCCAGGCGTAGGCCATCAGAGCAGGGGCAACGCCGAAGCTGACGACATCGGCGAGGGAATCGAACTGCACGCCGAATTCGGAAGTGGTGCCGGTCATACGGGCTACGCGGCCGTCGAGCGAGTCAAAGAGGATGGCAAAGCCGATGGCCTTGGCGGCGCGGTCAAATTGGTCGGGGCCACCCATGAACGAGGCGACCACGGCGTAATAGCCGCAAAGGAGATTCGCCACCGTGAACATGCTCGGGAGAAGAAAAATGCCGCGGCGCAGTTTTGTGCTCCGCAGGCGGCGTTCCTTGAAGGGAATTTCTTGCTGCTCGAATTCAGCCATGTCAGGTCCGCTTCTCTGCTGGGGAGAGATTTTCTTCCACGGAAACTTTTTGTTGGGTGCGAGGTTGCGTCGATTTTGCGCGCGGCGGCCAATAGGCGACAACGCTGGAGCCGCCTGCGACATGATCGCCTACTTTGACGAGCAACTCGGAATCGCGCGGGAGCCAGAGGTCGGCGCGAGAGCCGAAGCGGACGAGGCCGATGCGTTCGCCGCGGGCGACGCGGTCGCCGGTTTTTTTCCAGCAGACGACGCGACGGGCGATCAGGCCGGCGATTTGCTTGAAGGTGATTTCGCCGGCGTCGGTGGCGAGGTCGATCACGTTTTGCTCGTTGTCGGTGGAGGCGCACTCGCGCATGGCGGCGGAGAATTTGCCGGGGCAATAGTTCATCTTGGTGATGATACCGGCGGCGGGGGAGCGATTGACGTGCACGTTCCAGATGGCGAGGAAGATGCTGATGCGCTTGCCGGGGCGACCGGCGTTTTCTTCGTCGGTGACGACGAGGACGCGGCCGTCTGCGGGAGAGACGATGGCGCCGGGATCAGTGGGGATGACGCGATCCGGATCGCGGAAGAAATAAAAGATGAAGGCGGCGAGGAGGAGCAGCAGCGTGCCGGCAATGGTCCATCGTAGTAGCAAGGCGGCTGTGCCGAGGGCGAGAGGAGGCAGCCCGAAGTAGTAGCCTTCTTTGACCATGCTTACGTGACGATATCACAGCCACTGTGGTCCTGCTGAACCAGGACGCGAGCCTAGCAACGCCAGTCTACTACACAATTTTCGGTCAATTCGAAAGCGCGCTATTGGGAGTGGGAGCGGGCGCGGTGGACACGCGCGGCGATACGCTCCATCTCATCTTTGCAGTAGAGCTTCATTTTCTTTAGCTTGATTTCTTCTAACAGGTCTTCTGAATTCAGGTAGGGAGTTGCGGAGAGTTTCTGGAGTTCGGCTTCATACTTTGAGTGCTGCTCGGCCAGACGCTGATACTCGGCGTCTGTTTCCAGGAGTATGTCCCGAGGGTACCGTTGCGCTGTTGCCATTGGCCCTCCTTGCGAGTTGTGTGTAGCTACTTCATGAACGCACGTTAACACAATGCATAGCGGGGTCAAGAGGGAAGCTACAGTAATTTGGTCCTAATCCGAAGTACCTATGATTTTTTTCTGCATGCAGAGGGCGTCTTCGGCGGGATCGCGGTAGTAAGACTTGCGGCGGCCGAAGGAGATGAAGCCGTGGCGCTCGTACAGCGCGCGGGCCGGGAGGTTGGATTCGCGGAGCTCGAGGAACAGGCGGGCTATTGCGGAGCGGCGGAATTTGTCGAGGGCGGCGAGGAGGAGCGCGGAGGCGACGCCTTTGCGGCGAAAATCGGGGTGGACGGCGACATTAAGGATTTCCGCTTCGTCAGCGACTTGGCGGGCGGCTAGGAAGCCGATGAGTTGAGCGTGTGCTTCGCACACCAGGAAAACGCCGCCGGGCGAGGCGGCTAACTTGGCGTAGCTTTCGGGCGGCCACAGGGCGGCTTCGGTAGAGTCGCGCAGAATTTCGGAGATGCGCACGGCGTCGGATGAACGGAAATCGCGTATTTTCAATGGGAACGCGGCAATCGCCTTGTGTTCAGGCGCCATGCCGGGATGGATCCTTCCAGAAAAGTTCGGCGTCGGAGCGGCGCACGTAGTTGGCGTCAAGAGTTACGGCGTCGGTGAGGCGATCTTGCTGGGCGAGGCGATAGCCGATCTGTCCGATGCGCGGGGCTAGGAGTGGCGAAACCTCTTGTAGGTTTTGGTTTAGAGGGAGACGCGACGACCATTGCTGCGTTTGCGTTAGGCAGATGGGATCGGTCGATATCCAGTCGATCCTCTCTGACCCGGCCTTTGCAATGCACCACTCCAGGAATTTATCGGGAGCGATGACCATTTCCTCGTCGACACGCGCGAGCGCGGCGTTTTGACGGCGGTACAACGCGGCGAAAACCTGGTTGCGGCGCGCGTCAATGAACGCAGCGACGTAGGGAGCGGAGCCGGTGCTCTCGGCTGCAACGGCTTCGAGGCGGGAGACTGCGGCGATGCGGCGGCCATAGACTTCGCTCCAAGCCTTCACGGTGGTGAGACCTACGCGCACGCCGGTAAACGAGCCGGGTCCTGCGGCGACGGCGTAAAGCTCCATGTCGCGCAGAGTTAAGACCTCGGGTGTTAGAACGCGCGTGATAGCCGGTAGAAGCCAAGAGGAGTAGTCCTCGGTCGGGGTGTGAGGCTCGGAGCGAAGAAGAGACTCATCACGGAGGAGCGCGACACCGCCTCGGGCATCGCAAGTGTCGAGGGATAAAATGAGCACGATGCGCATTCTAACGCAGATTTTCGCCATGCGTCCCCGTATCCCATTCTGCTGGTTGCAGTTGTGACGGTTGGTGTGATTTCGAGTTTTTCTTAGAGGGTGGCGAAAATTGCGGACGTGAGAAGAGCAATTATGCTGCCAAAAGGGTATCTGGAAATCCCTAAGCTCCTGATTCCAGAGGATATATCTTGACTCATGGAGCACAAAGGCTTACAGTGATTGGTGTATGCCTAGGGGGGCAACCGAAGCTATGGATTACAAAATCGGCGACAAGGTTGTATATCCGAATCATGGAGTGGGCTTAGTCGAGCAGATCAGCTACGGAGTTTTGAACGGACGCACGGAAAGGTACTACATGATTCGCATTGTTTCGAGTGGTTTGCGAGTGATGGTACCGCAGTCAAACGCAGAATCGGTTGGACTGCGAGCGGTAATTCGTTCGAACGACGCGAGCAAGGTGCTGGGTTTCCTGGAGAAGGGCAAGCTGAATTCGCACCACGATTGGAAGCACCGCTTCAAAGAAAATTCCGAGCGCATGCGCACGGGTTCTCTCCTGGAAGTCGCCGTAGTCCTCAAGAGTTTGGTTTCCCTCAGCAGGAGCAAGCCGCTGTCCTTCCGTGAAAAGAAAATGTTGGAGCGCGCCAAGTATCTGTTGGTCAGTGAGATGGCGACCGCGCGCAACACCACGTCGGAATCCGCAGAGGGCTTGGTAGTGAAATCGCTGGCGAAAGCAAAGCTGCAATTTCCGTTGATGACGGAGAAATTTGAATAGATTTTAACTTGGGAATTTTTGCGGCGGGCGCCTTCGGGTGGCCCGCCGTTTTTGTTTTTGTGACGCGAAACGTGACAAGAGAAAGATTTAACACAAAGTTCATACAGCTCGGAGCATCGAAGTCACGGGGAGAGAGGAGCGAGGTTGATGCCAGCTTGGCGCAGCGTTTCGGCCACAGTTGCGGCAATTTCTGGAGCTCCAGGTGTATCGCCGTGAATGCAGAGGGTTTGCGCAGCAACTGTTATCCTGCTCCCGTTGACGGCGGTTACCAACCCTTGCTGAACGATGCCTAAAGCCTGGCGGCTGGCTTCGGCGGGGTCCCGGATCAGGGCGTCGGGCTGTCTTCGCGAACGCAAGGTGCCGTCCGGCTCGTAACGGCGGTCAGCGAATGCTTCGCCCGCGATGGAGAAGCCAGCTTCGCGAAACACAGCAATCATCGGGGAATCCGCCAAGCCGACCAGCACAACATCGCGGCTCCAGCGAGCTACGCCATTGGCAATCGCTTCTGCGAGTTGGCGACTGTGGACCGCCTGATTGTAGAGCGCGCCGTGCGGCTTGACGTGCGTCAAGCGAACGCCGCATTGCGCGGCAACTTCGGCGAGAGCCCGCACTTGTTGGTATACGGAATCAGTGATGGCTTCCGGCGGAAGATTTAGCTCCAGGCGCCCGAAATTTGCGCGGTCGGGATAGCCAGGATGCGCGCCGATCGCCAGCTTCCAGCGACGCGCCTGCTCAATGGTTGTCTTCATCGTTTGCTCATCGCCTGCGTGGCCGCCGCAGGCGACGTTTATGGAAGTAAACGAGGGCATCAATGCTTCCTGGGTGCCATCGGCGATGGCTTCCGGCAGCTCGCCCATGTCGCAGTTGAGATCGATGCGTTTCATCCGGAAAGCAGATCCTCCGAGGCCAGCAACTTCTCCTGGTCCAGCAGCAGGAAGCGTGCAGTTTCCCAGTCGACCTGTTCAAATCGAATGTCGTCGCGGGGGCGAAGTTGTCCCAGGCTGTGCAGGTCAGCGGAAATCACGTTGGCAATTTTCGCATACCCGCCGGTGGTCTGCTGTTCCACAAACAGAATGATTGGCAAGCCTGCGGCGGTGATTTGCACTGCGCCAATGGAGACGCCTTCGGTAATCATCTCTCCCGTGGGTGGCTGCGCGATGGGCGAGCCTTCGAGCCGAAGGCCCATGCGATTAGATTCCTCTGCGACGCGATATGTAGTGCGGTGGAAAAGTTGCCGCGATGCCTCTGGAAACGATTCACTTTGTGGGCCGGGTGTGACGCGCAATGCCTTGCGAGGCAATAGGCGCTGCAAGGTTTGCGGAAACACGGCTCGTTTGCGAAACGAGGCGCTGGCAGTCCCGACGGGCAGCACGTCACCCGCGCGCAGGGCTCGGCCTCGGTGGCCGCCAAGCCCGCTTAAAAGGTGCGTGGAGGCGCTGCCTAAAAACGGCTTCACAACGATTCCGCCCTGAACGGACAAATAGCAACGTGCGCCCGAACGCGTCGACCCGAGGCGAAGTGTTTGGCCGGGCCGGGCTTCGACTGACGTCCATAGATGGAGAGGTGCGCCATCCAGCGTGGTCCCGAAATCGGAACCGGTTAACGCGACAATGGCGCCCTGGGGAAACAGGAATGTGCCACCGAGCAGTGTCATTTCCAGACCCGCTGCACCTTCTGGGTTACCCACTAATCGGTTTCCGAGCCGAAGCGAAATCGGATCGGCTGCCCCAGAAGCGGAAACGCCTAGCGGACCAAAACCTTCTCGCCCCAAATCCTGAACGGTGGTGAGGAGGCCTGGCGACTGCACCTGAATTACGCTCATGCGCTCCCCAGCGCCGCGAATTGCTCGCTAGAAATCGGCGTAAATCGCGCGCGATCGCCAATGGATAAAGCGCTCAATTCGTCTCGATCGGGCTGAAACAGTGAGATCGGAGTGCGCCCGAGCAATCTCCACCCGCCTGGCGTGGCAAACGGATATACGCCGGTTTGGCGGCCGGCAATCCCGACGCTGCCGGCCGGAACTCTCCGGCGTGGCGTCGCTAGACGCGAAGTGACCAGCGCTTGCGGCAATTCACCGAGATACGCGAATCCGGGGACGAACCCCAAAAAATAAACAAGGTAGGTGACAGAAGAGTGCAGCTCGATCACTCGTTCGGGCGTAATACCGAGCATCGAAGCCACTTCGATTAGGTCAGGGCCGTGCTCTCCGCCGTAGCACACTGGAATTTCCACCTGACGCGGCTCAGGCAGACTGACATCCGCCAGCCGCCCAATGTAGCGC
>DATBYP010000019.1:0-28338 GCA_036513675.1 Candidatus Acidiferrum sp. | reverse complement strand
GGTGGGAACGGGCGAGCCGAACAATCGGCAGAGCTCGTCGTGGGGAGATGGCGCGTACAAGTCGCTCGACGGTGGAAAGACTTGGCAGAAAATGGGGCTGGCAGCGACCCATCACATTGGGCGCATTGTGATTCATCCGCGGAATCCGGACGTGGTGTACGTGGCGGCACTCGGCCATTTGTGGGGGCCCAATGCGGAGCGCGGCGTTTACAAGACGACGGACGGCGGAAAGACTTGGTCGCAAGTTCTAAAGATAAATGACGATACGGGCGTGAGCGACATCGCTATGGACCCGCAGAGCCCGGATATTCTGTACGCTGCGGCGTATGAGCGTCGCCGCACGCCCTACGGATTTAACGGCGGTGGCCCCGATGGTGGTATTTACAAGACCAGCGACGGCGGAGCGACTTGGAAAAAATTAAGCAAGGGATTGCCGTACGAAAACGGCGGCGGAGACATCGGCCGGATCGGGCTCGACATTTATCGCAAGGACCCAAACATCGTTTACGCGATCGTGCAGCACGAGAAAGGCGGAACGTACCGCAGCGACGACAAAGGCGAGACGTGGAAGAAGATGGGCGACACGAATCCGCGGCCTTCATACTACAGCCAGATTCGCATCGATCCCAACAATGATTTGCGGATCTGGGAGTTGGGCGCGCAGATGTTCTATTCCGAAGACGGCGGAAAGAAATTTGTGTCGGATCGCGTGCGGGGCATTCACGGCGACTATCACGCGATGTGGATCAATCCGGCGGATTCGAATCACATGATCACCGGCAGCGACGGCGGAATCCACTGGAGCTATGACAGCGGGCGAACCTGGGATTTCGTCAACACGCTGGCTATCGGGCAGTTTTACGAGATCGCGGTCGACAACGAGAAGCCGTACCACATTTGCGGCGGCTTGCAGGACAACGGGAGTTGGTGTGGGCCGAGCCAGTCGCTGACGCGCGACGGGATCACCAACGAAGACTGGAATGTGATTCACGGCGGCGATGGATTTTATGCGGCGATCGACCTTGTCGAGCCATGGATCGTGTACACGGAATCGCAGGACGGTAACATTGACCGGCACGACTTGAGAACCGGGCAGCAGCGCTCGGTGTCGCCGGAGGCGAAATACGGCGACGCGCATTACCGTTACCAGTGGAATTCGCCGGTGGCCGTTTCCGCGTACAATCACACGACGATCTATTACGGCGGAAATTATTTGTTCAAGTCGATGGACCGCGGCGATACGTGGACGCGGCTCGGTGGGGACCTGACGACAGGTGCGGACCGCAACAAGCTACAAATTTTTGGAAAGACGCCGGACAAGACTACATTGTCGCGGCACGATGGCGTTCAGGAATACCCAACCATTACCACTTTTAGCGAATCGCCTTTGACGCCGAATGTGCTGTGGGTTGGCACCGATGACGGGAATCTGCAAGTCACGCGCGATGGCGGGACGAATTGGAAGAATGTCGTTTCGCGCGTCCCCGGCGTGCCTAAGGGAACGTACGTCAGCCGCGTGGTGGCGTCGAAAGCGGGAGAAGGCGCGGCGTTTGTAACGTTCGATGGGCATCGCAGTGATGACTACGGAATCTACATTTTTGTCACCAATGACTATGGCGAGAGCTGGAAAGCGATTCGCACGGGAATTCCGGATTCTGCCGGAAGCGTGCACGTAATTCGGGAGCACCCGCGGAATCAGAATCTGTTGTTTGCCGGACTGGAATTTGGGCTTTGGGTTTCTTGGGACCGTGGGGCGAGCTGGACGGCGCTGAAAAATAACTTTCCAACCGTGCCGGTGGACGACATCCAGATACAAGCGCGTGAAAATGACCTGGTGCTGGCGACGCACGGGCGCTCCATATGGATTTTCGATGACATTACGCCAATCGAAAAGATGGACGCAGGCGTGTTGAACAGTGACCTGACATTTTTTCCGCCGCACGCTGCCACGACTTTCAACATTAAGATGCGCCGATGGAGTGGAGGACAGAAATTCTTCACCGCGAAGAACCCACCTTACGGCGCCCTTTTGAACTACTACTTGAAGGAAGCGGTCCCTCCGGAGCCGCCGAAGGCCGAGCAAAAGACGGAGAAGAAGGACGAGAAGGAAAAAACCGCGTCAGCTAAAAGCGAGAAGGAAGAAAAGGGCAAGGGCACAACAGAGGAAAAGAGCAAACCCGCCGCAGAGCCAAAGAAAGAAGGCAAAGTCAAGATCAGCGTCACCGACAGCGATGGAAAAGTTGTACGCGAGTTTGACGGACCGGGGGCTGCGGGCGTGAATCGCGCGAATTGGGACCTGCGTTATAACCCGGCCGCCGAACCCACGCCGGAACAAATGGAGGCCATCAATGCGGGATATTGGGAAGGCCCGCGCGGGCCAAAGGTCGAACCTGGAAAGTACGTAGTCAAAATCAAGTCTGGGAGCAAGGAAGCAACGCAGGAAGTAGTGGTCGATGACGATCCGCACATTCAGCTTTCTTCAGAGGATCGAGCGGCGCGGCGGGCAGCGATCGATCAGTTGTACGCAATGGAGAAGAACACCGCTAAAGGCCGCAAGACGATTCAGGAGCTGAAGGATGCGCTAAATGCGGCGCGCGGACAATGGAAGGCGGATGCCGGCAAGGCTGACGTACCGAAGATTCCGGAAGATATTCAGAAGATGGCGGATGAGCTGCAGAAGAAAGTGGATAAGGTCGCCGAAAAATACATCCGCGAACGCGAAGGGCTCGGCAATGCAGGCCCGCCGTTTGAATGGAAGCCCGATCCCTTGCCCGACCAGGTGCAGAGTCTCTTGCAAGATCTAGATGGATTCGCGGCGGCCCCCGGCGGACAACAGAAGGAAAAGCTCACAGAACTAGGCCCGCTGGTGAGCGAAGCTTCCCGGCAGGTCGAGAAGCTGATCGACGAGGATCTGCCGGCGCTGAACAAGAAAATGAATGACGCAGGAGTTCCGCACATCGTGCCGAAGCCGGCCGAGCATCATGCCGATGGGGGCGATAACGAAGAGCGCGACGAGTAGGCTCTCGCGCACAAAAGGGGGCCCGGCTAAATGGCTGAGACCCTTACGCAAGAGCAGCGTCTAACCCTGCTCAGAGAGTTGTGTGCCCGAGGATTGGTGACATTCCTGATGTATTCATGATTTCGGAGGAACAAGGATGAACGCGAAGCGTTTGGAGCCACGTGGTGTGGCCGCATGCTTGGTAACGGTCGCCGTGATGTTCGGACTCACAACAGGAAGCCTTCTCGCAGCAAACTCTGCGCGGCAGGAAAGCTCCGGAACGCAGGAGAAGAAAGAAGATAAAAAAGACGAGAAGAAAGAGGAGAAGAAGAGCCTATCGCTGAAGTCCGATCGGAAAATTGAATTTACGACAGACGAAGGAACCTGGATCTCCTTGGACGTTTCGCCCGACGGCAAGACCATCGCATTTGAATTGCTCGGCGATATTTATACCTTGCCCATCGCGGGCGGCGAAGCAAAGTTGATCGACGGCGGTATGGCGTTCGACAGCCAGCCAAGATTCTCTCCCGACGGAAAATCGATCGCGTTTCTCTCCGACCGCGAAGGGAGTGAGAACGTATGGATCATGCACGCCGATGGGAGCGATGCTAAGCAGATTTCCAAAGAAGCGAGTGCCGAATTCGCTTCGCCAAGCTGGTCACCTGATGGGAATTATGTTTTTGTGTCCAAAGCAGGCTTCGGCATCAATACCTTCGAAATTTGGATGTACCACGTGCAGGGCGGCTCTGGCGTGCAAATCACCAAGGCCAAGGCGGCACCGACCACACCGCGCGACCAGCGCCACAATGCGGTGGGCGTGGTTGCTTCCGCGGATGGAAAATATCTTTACTACGCCATGCGACATGGCGGGTTTGCTTACAATGCGCAGCTTCCGCTATGGCAGATCGCGCGCCGCGACCGCAAAACCGGCGATGAAGACGTTCTGCTGCAACAACTAGAGAGCAGCTTTCGGCCGGTGCTTTCTCCGGACGGGGCGCAAATCTTGTACGTCACACGCTACGAGACAGAAAGCGGACTACGCGTTCGCAATTTACAAACCGGCGACGACCGCTGGGTGAAATATCCCATCACGCGAGACGATCAGGAATCTCGTTTCACTCGCGACCTTTTTCCGGGCTATGCATTCCTGCCCGACGGCAAAGAAGTTGTCTACAACCAGGACGGAAAGATTCGGCGACTAAATCTTGCGACGGGAACGGAGACCGTAATTCCGTTCACTGCCAAAGTGTCTCAGGAATTGGGTCCGAAATTGGATTTTCCGCAAAGAGTAGAAGAAGGCCCGGTAAAGGCACGGCTGATTCAAGACCCCGTGGAATCTCCCGACGGTAAGCAACTGGCGTTTTCTGCGCTCACCCGCCTGTATACGCTTGACTTGCCCAGTGGAAAGCCGCGGCGGGTAACGACCGGCAACGCACGCGAATTCCAGCCTGCATGGTCGCCGGACGGCAAGACGATCGCGTATGTGACCTGGTCGAATGAAGGCGGAGAGCTTTGGAAAGTGCCGGTGGCGGGCGGAACGCCGCAACAGTTATCGAAGTCATCCGGAGTTTATAGCAATCCAGCCTGGTCGCCCGATGGAACAAAAATAGTGGCGCTACGCGGGAACGCGTACGACCGCGAGAACAGTGAATTCGATGGTGGCCAGACCGCGAACGCGGACCTTGTGTGGATTCCCGCTGACGGCGGCGACGCCACGCTGATTTTGCCGGCGCGCGGCGCGGGCGGCCCACATTTCACGCACGAAAAGGACCGGATTTACGTCTATACGCCGCAGGGATTGGTGTCGCTACGTTATGACGGGACGGACCGGCGCACGCATCTTCAAGTGAAGGGCCAGGGAATATTTTACGCGGAAGAGCCGGTGGCGGCCGATGATGTGCAACCGAGCCCCGACGGGCAATGGGTCCTGGCACATATAAGCAATCAGCTCTATTTGATAGCCATGCCTACAGTGGGCGGTGAAGCGCCAACCGTGAATGTGGCCTCTGCGTCGGTACCCGTAAAGCGGCTGACGGACATCGGCGCGGATTATTTCGCCTGGGCCGATGACGGCAAGACCGTCATTTGGGCGGTGGGCGCGAGCCTGTTCCGGGAACCGGTGAGCGCGATTTCTTTCGAGCCGCCGAAGGACGAAAAAAAGGAAGGGGAGAAAAAGGACGCAGACAAGAAAGAGGCTGCGGACAAGAAAGACGCCGGCGCTACTGCGAGCGACGTTAAGAAAGAGGAGAAGAAAGAGGAAAAGAAATTCAAAGAGCAGGAAAAAAACGTTGAGGAGATCGCCGTCAGCCTGGAAGTGCCGCGCAAAATGCCGAAAGGCACAGTAGTTTTGCGTGGAGCGACAGTAATCACCATGAAAGGCCCTCCCGGCTCGGAAGAAGTGCTAAGGAACGCCGATGTCGTGGTGGAAAACAATCGAATCAAGAGTGTGGGCGAGAAAGGTGGGGTGCCTGCCGGCGCGAAGGTCATCGATGTTCGTGGGAAGACCATCTTGCCGGGCTATGTCGATACACACGCACACTGGACGGAAATCCGGCGCGGCATTCTGGACACGCAGAACTGGGCGTTTCTTGCGAATCTCGCGTATGGAGTTACGTCAGGCCTCGACGTGCAAACCGGCACGAACGATATGTTCGCGTATCAAGACCTGGTCGACACTGGAGACATCATCGGACTGCGCGCATTTTCCACCGGGCCAGGCGTTTTCTCAGACAACAACTTTCAGTCAACGGAAGAAGTCAAGGGAGTGCTGACGAAGTACAGAAAATATTACGGCACGCATAACATCAAGAGCTACGTGGTGGGCAACCGCAAGCAGCGCCAGTACATGGTCGAGGCTTCGAAGGAGCTCGAGATGATGCCGACCACGGAAGGCGCTTTGGATCTAAAGCTTAACCTCACGCACGTGATCGACGGCTTTCACGGCAACGAACACACCCTGCCGATCACCCCACTCTACAAAGATGTGCTGCAGATGTTCGCGCAGTCCGGCATCGCCGAGACTCCGACGCTCATCGTGAACTACGGCGGGCCGTTCGGAGAGGACTACTTCTACGAGTCTTCCAACGTTCACGACGACGCGAAACTCAACCATTTCACCCCGCATCGCATCATCGACGAAAAGACCAAGCGGCGAGGAGGATGGTTCCGCAAGGATGAGTATGCGTTTCCGAAGCTTGCGGCACAGATGGCCAAGCTCGAGCGCGCCGGCGGACTCGTCGGCGTAGGCAGCCATGGGCAGTTGCAAGGGCTTGGTTATCACTGGGAGATGTGGATGCTTGCCAGCGGCGGAATGACGCCGATGGAAGTGTTGCGGTGCGCGACGGTCAATGGGGCAAAGATTGTCGGGCGTCCGCAGGATATCGGCTCGATCGAGCCCGGGAAGCTTGCAGATCTGCTGGTTTTGGACAAGAACCCGCTCGAGGATATTCACAACACGAACAGCGTTCACTGGGTAATGAAGAATGGGGAGTTGTTCGAGGGCGACACGCTGGACCAGATTTGGCCAGAGCAGAAAAAGCTTGAGCCGCTGTTCTTCTGGAACTACGACGCGCCGAAAGCGGGTGAGCCGCTGAGCTACGGAAAAACGAGCCTGCCTTGATGGCTCACGAGCTCCTCCCCCTTTTCTTGTTTTAGGATTTTGCGGGAGCCGGCGAGGGCGCAGAAGCGGTAACGGGCGTGGCTTTCGCCTTGTCTTGCATCGAGCGATACCACTCGAAGGTGCGCCGCAAACCCTCTTCAAACGCGACGGGCGGATCATAGCCCAGGAATTCGCGGGCCTGCGAAATGTCCGCTTGCGAGTCGCGAATATCGCCGTCGCGCGACGGTTCATATTTCGCTTCGAGGTTCTTGCCGGAAACCTTGTTGAGAAGCCCCACGGTCTGGTTCAAGGAGAAACGTCCTCCGACCCCCACGTTGAACACTTTGCCGGAGACATTGGGAGCCTCACAAGCCAGCAAATTGGCTTGCACGGCGTTGTCCACGTAAGTGAAATCGCGGGTTTGCTCGCCGTCTCCGAAAATCACGGGTTGCGTGTCTTCGAGGAAAGCGGCACAGAATTTCGCCAGCACGCCCGAATACGGAGAGGTGGGTTCCTGGCGCGGTCCGAAAATGTTGAAATAGCGCAGCGAGACATTCTCAAGTCCATAGCACCGGCCAAACGTCTGCGCATATAATTCGCCTACATATTTTGTTACGCCATAAGGCGAGATGGGCTGCGGCTCCATCTTTTCGGTTTTGGGCAGGGTGGGCGTTTCTCCGTATGCGGAGGACGAGGCAGCGAAGACAATACGCTTCACTTTGGCGTCACGCGCTGCTGCCAGAACGTTTAGAGTGCCGTCAACATTGACGCGGTTCGTCTCGATGGGATCCTTGACTGACTTGGGAACCGAAGTTCGCGCCGCCAGGTGCAGCACGTATTCGGCTTCGTGCATGGCTTTGCGAACGACTTCAATATCTGTAATGCTGCCCTTAATTAAGGTGATCTTATTGCGGATTTCCGCGAGGTTCTCTTCTTTACCGGAAGAAAGATCGTCGAGCACTACCACGCTGTGCCCGCGGCGCACGAGTTCGTCCACCGTATTCGAGCCGATAAAACCGGCGCCGCCTGTGACAACGAAGCGCATTGAGGCAATCCTCCTCTGCTAGAGTCGCGGCAGGCGGGTGGCTGTCGCGATAAGCGATACGCGCCTCGAAAAGACGCGCGCCTCGCGTTTTGATAATCTCAGAGTTCGCGCAGATCCACCAAGCGTTCGACTTTCACTATGCGCGTAAAAACGTATTGTACGACGGAAGGCGGCGAGGCAACGCATTGTTTCAGACTAGGGTCACACAAATAGCATGACCAAGCTCACCGCTACCATTGCTGTGCTTGCCGCGCTGATCTGCTCCGCGGGAGCTTTCTATTGGGCGCGTGGGCTGGGATCTTCCGTGCGACTTTCCAAAGCATCGCAGCCGGCGCCAGTTTCCGGCACTTCCGCAATTCCGGAAAAGGCAGCATTGTCCGGCCAGCCCGTACCCTCAAAGGTGGCTGAGCCTACTAGGGACGCGTCTGCGTCGAGCGAAGCAACTATGCCGTTGCGCGCGGGCGAAGTGCTGGAATTTGCCGCCGATGTAGCCAAGCTAAGTAACGTCGCGAATCTGCGCCTCCAAATCGTCGAGCGCCGTAATTTTTTCGGAAAAAGTGCGTGGCACCTGCAGGCATTCGCGCGCACGGAGAATCCCTTGCGCATGATGTTCGAGCTGGACGACCAGTTTGACTCCTACAGCGACGCCGCTAACCTTTCTAGTCTTCAATATGAAATGCATCTGAACGAACGCGGAGAAAAGCAAGAATCCATACAGCGTATGACAACGACCGACACGGAGCGCGCCGCAGCGAACGCGACGCAGACGCGCGTTGTGCCTGGCACGCGCGACCCTCTGGGGCTGATGCAGTACTTACGCACCGTGGATTGGGAAAAAGTTCGCGAGGTACATGGTCCCGTTTACGACGGGCACAAACTCTACGATGTCCGCGCATCCTACGCTGGAGGCACGGAGAGCGTCGCTGTGCCCGCGGGCACCTTTATCGCGTCAAAGATTGAGCTTCGTGTATTCGAAGCAGGGGTGGAACTGAAAGACGCGCATTTTACGCTGTATCTCGCGGGTAACGCAACGCGCACGCCGGTGCTGCTCGAGGCGGTAATGCCGTTTGCAACGGCTCGAGTGGCATTGGTCAAAATGAAGTAGAAGTGCAACTGGAAGGAGAGGCGCGATTACTCCTGCAAAGCAAGCTGCTCGATCAGCGCGCAAGCGATGTGCCCGACAGTAATATGGGCTTCCTGGATGCGCTGCGGGTCGCGGGACGGAACGTTAAGCAGCAAATCAACTTTGTTTGCGAGCGCGCCGCCCGTTTCGCCCGTCAACGCCACAACAAAAGCCCTGCGGACGCGCCCCGCCTCGACGCCTCGTAAAATGTTTACGCTGTTTCCGCTCGTAGAGAGCGCCACAAGAATGTCCTGCGCCGAAACGAGCGATTCGATCTGGCGTGAGAAAATTCGCTCGAACCCGTAATCGTTTCCCGCAGCAGTCAACACCGAGGGATTCACCGTAAGCGCCAGCGCAGCCAACCCGCGCCGATCGTCGCGTAATTTCACGACGAGCTCCGCGGCGAGGTGCAACGCATCAGCAGCGCTGCCGCCGTTGCCAAAGAACACGATTTTGCCACCGGCGCGAAGGGACGACGCACATTTCTGGGCAAATCGCAGAATGCCGGTCACTAATTCAGCTGAAAAAGCCTGCTTGACGCGAGCGCTTTCCTCTAGCTGGCGGCGGATGTCTTCGTTGGACGCACCCATTGGCGCTAGCAGAGCACGATTTTGTCGCGGTGACGCATCACGCGGCGCGTGGCGTTGCGCGTGTCCACCACGAGCTTCGCTGCGTCGACGATAGCAGCGTAATCGTAACTGGAGTGATCCGTGGCCACAATCACCGCGTCGTAGCTGCCGAGCGTCTGCGGATTCAACGGCACGGATTTCATGTTCTCGTAATTGTAATGCCGCATTTTGTGGAGTTGCGGGAAATACGGATCGTTGTAATCGAGCTGCGAACCCCGCTGTTGCAGAAGCTGCATGATCTTGAGCGTGGGAGACTCGCGCAGATCGTCCACATCCTTCTTGTAAGCCACGCCCAAAATCAACACCTTCGCGCCCTTTAAGCTTTTCTTGTGATTGTTCAGCGCGGCGGCAATCGCGTCGACCACGTGATACGGCATCGCGGTATTGACTTCGCCCGCCAGCTCGATGAAGCGCGCCGAAAAGTCATACTCGCGCGCCTTCCATGAAAGATAATATGGATCCACCGGAATGCAGTGCCCCCCAAGTCCAGGCCCTGGGTAAAAAGGCATGAAGCCGAAAGGCTTCGTTGCAGCAGCGTCGATCACTTCCCAGATATCAATACCCATGCGTAGGCTGAGCATCTTCAGCTCGTTGACCATCGCAATATTCACACAGCGAAAAATATTCTCCAGCAGCTTGGCCATTTCCGCCGCGCGAGTCGAGCTTACCGGAACGACTCGCGCCACAACCTGCGCGTAGAGCGACACTGCAGCGCGTCCGCTCGGCGGATTCACCCCGCCGACCACCTTCGGGATTTGCGCCAAACCGAACTGCTTATTCCCTGGATCTTCGCGCTCCGGAGAAAACGCCAGCCAAAAGTCGCATGCGACATTGTCGTTTTCCGGCCCCGCCGAAATCGGGCAACGCAAGCCGCTCTTCTCTAGAATCGGCAGCACCAACTCTTCCGTCGTTCCCGGATAGGTCGTGGATTCCAGAACCACGAGCTGCCCCTTCTGCAAGTTCGGCTGTATCGAAATTGCCGTTTGCTCGACGTAGCTTAGGTCTGGCTCGCGGCGCTCGTCCAGTGGCGTCGGCACGCAAATGAGGATGGCATCCGCTTCCTTCAAGCGCCCAAAATCCGTGGTCGCGCCAAAGTGCCGGCTATTGACGAACTGCTGTATCTTCGTCTGCGGGATATGCTCGATGTACGACCGTCCCGCATTCAGCATGTTCACTTTGTTGGGATCGGTGTCGAATCCCGTCACCTTGTGGCCCGCTTCCGCAAAACGCAGCGCCAGCGGCAAGCCCACGTATCCGCATCCGATGATGGCGACCTTAAGCTGGGCGCCTTTAAAGAACTCAGGTTTCCGGTCAATTGGCATGAGTCGGGGTCGCACTCCTAAACTATTTGGGATACACAGGCCGCAAAGCTATACGAAAAGAGTCGCATAAATATAGCAGGTTCCAGGCGCCCGCAAAAACGCCCTTACCGCAAGTTCCGGTAAGCACAGCCGTTGCGATTGCCGGGCAAATCGGAGCAAGATAGTAGCCACGCGCCGAGCGTTCCAGCCGGCAGTTCAAGGCGCAACCGGCATTCCGCACGCAGTCAGTGGCATTAAGTTCAGGCGGCGACGCCTGAGTCCTAGTGCGCTGTCATGACTGCTCACTAGGAGTTCGCGAAACGTATGGTGGATGTGCATTGTCACATTTTGCCGGGCCTCGATGACGGCCCCAATGGCATTGAAGAGTCGCTGGCGATGGCCGAATCGGCGATCAATGACGGCATCACACACGTCGTCGCCACTCCGCATTGCAGCAGCGAATACCGCTTCGACTATTCCCGCGTCCAGCATTTGCGCGAACATCTGCAAAGTGAAATCGGCGACCGGCTGAAATTGGCCACCGGATGCGATTTCCATCTCAATCCCGAAAATGTCGAGGCTCTCCGCGCCAACGCCTCGCACTTCTGCATCAACCAGCACGATTACCTGCTCGTTGAGTTCAACGAAATCTCCATCCCGCCCTCGATGGACGTCACTCTGCATGGTTTGCAGCTAAAAGGCTTACGCCCCGTAATCACCCACCCCGAGCGCAACGCTATCCTGCGCCGCCAGCCGGAGCGACTCGCAAGGTGGGCGCGGCTGGGTTGCTATGTGCAGGTCACAGCAGGCTCCCTGACCGGAACGTTTGGCCCGCGCGCGCAGGAAGATTCGCTGTGCTGGATCGGTCGAGGCTTGGTGCATTTTGTGGCCAGCGACGCGCACAACACCAAACGCAGGCCGCTGCGTTTGCAGGCCGCTTATGACGCGGTGAGCAAGCAATTTGGAGACGAAAAGGCCCGCGCCCTATTTATCGAGAACCCTTTGGCCGCCTTTGAAGGGCGAGACCTTCCGCACGTTCCGGAAATTCCGGATGAAAAAGTTCCGCCTCGGCGCAAAAAGTTTTTGTTCTTCTGAGTTTCGGCTCATCGCGAAGGATGCAAAGGCAAGCCCGCCCACGCGTTTAAGAGACCCAGAACTTCGCGAACCACGTCGAGCGAATCGCCGGTTGTGCGCCACCAGCGGTCAGGCACAAAGCTGTCGGTAGGAGCGGCGCGTACAATGGCTCGCCCGCGCCCACCCGCGAGTTTGTTCCACAATGTGCGCACCCGCCGCGTATGCGCCTTTGTCGTGACGATAATCACCACGGCGCCCTTCTCCCGCTCTAGTTCGGTCGCAATAGCCTTAACCTCATCCGCCGTGTTGTCTATCGACGGCTCCAGCACACGGATTGCATTCGATGGCACCCCCTCGTGCATCAAAATACGTGAGTTGAAGAAGTCCTCACCTATGTAAGCAATGTGCATTTCTTCAAGTGAAGCGGCAGGTTCAATGGAACGGGTCAGCCAAATTTGCGGAGCGTAAGCTTTGTTGTACAGTCGCGCCGCTTCCTTGGCCCGCATAGGCATTCGTCCGCTGAGGACCGCAATTGCTTGAGCCTTGTCCAAGGGATCTTCAACAACCAACCATCGGCCTACGCCAACGAAAATGATCACAGCAAGGACGACTAGGCCGACAACCGCGGTGAGAAGAACAGCCCAGCCAAAGTGGCGCTTTCCAGCGTGCGTTGCATCCGCGCTGCAATCGGTAAGCAAGCGGGCGCATCGTATCGCGGCTCATCCGTGTGGTCAATTGCCAACCAGCGCGATAAAATCGCCGAGAGCACTTTTTTGGAGGATACATGCGTGCAGTAGTTACTGGCGGAGCGGGGTTTCTAGGTTCGCATCTCTGCGATCGCCTGATTGCGGAGGGATGGGACGTTCTCTCGCTCGACAACCTCGTCACAGGCGTGGACTCAAACATCGCTCATCTTCAGAAGCACCCCCGCTTTAGGGTCGCGCGAGCCGACGTCTCCAATTACATCGACGTTGCCGGCCCCGTCGATTACGTGCTGCACTTTGCTTCCCCGGCCAGCCCCGTCGATTATTTAAAAATGCCCATTCAGACGCTAAAGGTCGGCGCGCTGGGTACGCACAACGCACTCGGTCTCGCTCTCGCCAAGAAAGCTAAATTCTTTTTGGCTTCCACTAGCGAGTGCTACGGTGACCCGGAAGTTTCTCCTCAGCCGGAAACGTACTGGGGTCACGTGAACTCGATCGGGCCTCGCGGCGTCTATGACGAAGCCAAGCGTTACGCGGAAGCCATGACCATGGCCTATCACCGCTATCATGACGTGGACACACACATTGTGCGCATTTTCAACACCTACGGCCCCCGCATGCGCTTGAACGATGGCCGCGCCCTGCCCAATTTTGTTCACCAGGCACTCACAGGCAAGCCTCTCACTGTCTACGGCGACGGCAAGCAGACGCGCAGCTTCTGCTATGTCTCCGACTTGATCGAGGGCATCTACCGATTGATGCTGTCTGACGAACACTCGCCCGTAAACATTGGCAATCCGCAGGAAATCACGATCCTCCAATTCGCGGAACGCATTCGCACCCATTTTGATAACGCGCCCAAGATTATTTTCGAACCTTTGCCGCAAGACGACCCCAAGCAGCGCTGCCCGGACATCAGCAAAGCCAAGCGCATTTTAGGTTGGGAACCAAAGGTGGGTCTGGACGAAGGATTGCGAACGACGCTGGACTATTTTAAGGAGCATTTCGCAAGCAAGCAGACCACCGCTGCCCACTAGTCCGATTCGCTCTTTGTGCGTGTTTCCTTAGGATCGTCGGAAATTACTCGCGTCCGAACGAGTAGTATTCGAACCCAAGCTCCCGCATTCGCGCAGGCGAATAGAGATTCCGGCCGTCAATCACCAACCGGCGCGCCATAAGCTTCCCGGCGCGCTCCCAATCAAGGTTTCGAAATCTGTCCCACTCAGTGCAGATGAGCGCCGCCTCCGCGTCCTGCAATGCCTCGTACGGATCCTCGTGATAACTGGCTGCGGGAAACAGCATCTTCGCTCTAGCAATCGCTTCCGGATCGCTTGCCTGCACCTGCGCACCTTGCCGGAGCAGTTCCTTGACGACTTCCAGCGCCGGTGAGAATCGTATGTCGTCCGTATTCGCCTTGAACGCCAGTCCTAGCACCGCAACGCGCTTGCCTTTGATCACCCACAGCGCACTGCGTATTTTGTCAAAAAACTGTTCGATGCGCTGTTTATTGACCCGCTCGGCCGCCTTTAGGATCTCGAAATCCACGCCCACCGTGCCGGCCAAATGAATGAATGCCTGCAAGTCCTTGGGAAAGCAAAAACCGCCGAATCCCAGCCCTGCTCGCAAAAATTGCGTGCCGATGCGCGGGTCTAGTCCCATCGCATGCGTCACTTCCTCCACGTTCGCCCCGATTTTCTCGCAAAGATCGGCAATCACGTTCGCGTAACTGATTTTTAGCGCCAAAAATGAATTAGAAGCATGCTTGATCAACTCCGCGCTGTTGATCGTGGTGATGAGTAGGTCGACGGCGCTCCCCGGAGGGCATGTGCCATTGTGTACCGGACAGCGGAAGGAGCGCTCCAGGATCGGCCGATAAATCTCGCGCATTTCGCTCGCGGAACGCTCATCCTCCACACCAACCACAATGCGGTCAGGGTGAAAAAAATCCGACACAGCCGTCCCTTCCCGCAGAAACTCCGGATTGGACGCCACGCGAAAGGTCAAGCCGCTGTTCCGCGAGTACGCCGTGAGCGCACGGCGCAATTCCAGTCCCGTGCGAGCGGGCACCGTGCTCTTTTCGATCACAAGCTTCGGAGATCGTGCCTGGGTGGCAATCTGACGGGCAACATGGTCGATGGCGGAAAGATCGGCATCTCCGTTCTCTTTGGGCGGTGTGCCGACACAAATGAAAATGGCGTCACCTTTTCGTATAGCTTCGCCTGCATCAGAGGTATACGAAATTTTGCCGGCAGTTCGCGCCGAATCCAGGATTTTGTCCAGATGGTGCTCGTAAATCGGCACTCCTCCGGCCTGTAAGTGCGCGATCCGCTTCTCATCGATATCCGTGCAAACGACCTCATGCCCCGCTTCGGCGAGACACGCCCCGGTTACTAACCCGACGTAGCCGCATCCAACTACACACAGACGCAATCTGGTCCTCCAACGAAAGATTTTATGCTCATACACATTCTCAGTTAATCGAAGGTCTAGCGCCGTTCACTGTTCCATCCCAACAGCAGTCCCCGCAAACCTAGCAGCACCAGTTGCGGCTGGCGCCGCAGTACGTTCCACAGGAGCCGTGTCGATTCGTCGCGCGTGACTTCGCTGAGTGTTTCCCGCGTAGCCGCATTGAGCAGATCCACCAGCCGCGAGTAATGTTCCTGCTGAAAATGATGCATCGTTCGCCGCAAGAGCCAATGCGTACTCAGTTCGCGGCGCAGGGCAAGGAGTTCCCTGCCCCGCCCCGCTTGCAAAATAGACTCCGCTACAGCCTGGGCCCCGCGAAACCCGGTAACGATTCCGCCCACCGTCGATACCTTCACTTGCGCCGCAGCATCTCCCACTAGATAGACATCACCCTTGCCTAGCCGCTTCTTCATCGGCACCCAGCGCTTGTAGACGGGAATCCGCGCGCCCTGCCATTCGAGAGGCTCCATCCCTCTTTTCTCTAGGAATCGTTCCAGGCATCGCGTCGTATCGCGGCCATCCTCTCCGATCACGCCCAGCGCGCCGCGCTCCGCTGATTCCGGAATCAGCCAGTAAAAATAGGGTGTGTCGTCCGGCACGAACCAGACGCGTGTCGTATCCACCGGGCAGTCTTTCGGCAACCGCACAATCGCTTGCACGAGCGGCACTGTCTCAATAGGCGCCCAGCCCGCCGTTCGCGCCACGCGGCTCGCCGCGCCGTCCGCGCCCACCACACTCGTGGCGTGCATCTCTTCCCGGCATCCGCTTGATTCCACCTGAACGTGAATGCCATTCGCGTTGGGAGATAATCCGAGAAATCGCGTATCAAACGACATTTCCGCGCCGGACTGCCGCGCCTCTCGCGCCAGCGCCGGAATCAACTTCGCGCGCTCGACAATAAGGTCCGGCTTGTTTAGGGCGACCTGTGCCGAGCGGCCATCCGTGAAGAGTTCGAAACGCCGAATCTCATTCAGAACGCTTTCATTGGCCGAGGCTCCGAGCTGCTTCCGGAAGTGATTCGTCACAATCAGTGTCCGCGATTCCGGCTCCAAGCCGGACTTCGACTCCAGCACGCGGACGCGCTTGCCGCCTTGCACCACTTTGGCGGCGGTATAAAACCCGGCTGCGGAGCCGCCCACAATAATTACTTGCTCGTTATTACGACCGTTTTGATTCTGTTCCTGATTTGCTTCCAACAATTCCCGCCTTGCCCTCTCGAGCCCTTCTCAAGCCAAAGGTCACCGGCTTCCACGGTTTCCCAGGGCAACCGCTTTCGTGATCCCTGTTGAATGCTGAAGGAATGCGCGAGTGAGCGACCGACGTAAGTATAGCGAATCCGATTACCGCGGCAAACCTCGACGGCGGCAATCCTGCAGGGAACAGGCTTAATTAATTTGGCTGGCGCCCTATTCGAGCGGCGTAGGCTTTGCCGCCTGCCGTTCGTACGGTGCCCTCTCCAGCATCGCAATCGAAAAAAACATCGTCGCGACCACGACGGCAGCAAACAAGAGCGCCGCACCCGCAGAAATGTAGGAAACCAAAACCGCCGATGCGCCGCTCACCGCGCCGAGCACGTACAGCACCAGCACTGCGCCGCGCTGCCCCAATCCCAGATTTGCTAAGCGGTGCGCGGCATGATCTTTTCCGGGTGCGGCAAACGGCAGTAGTCCCCGACGTGCGCGCGAAATGGTGACCAGTGTTGTGTCGAACACAGTTACGCCAAGAATCAGCAGGGGAGCCAAGAGCGCCGCTGCATGAGTCCCATTGCTCAATCGTACCTTAAGCCCAAGCGTCGCCATCAGGAACCCTAAGAACATGGCTCCGCCGTCACCCATAAAAATCTTTGCCGGCTTGAAATTCCAGCGGAGAAACCCCGCAGCAGCACCAAACACAGCGGCAGCAAGAGTTGACACCACAGTTTGGCCATTCAAAAATGCGAGCAACGCAAAAAAGAACGAAGCCGTCGCCGCTACTCCCGCGCACAACCCGTCCATGTGGTCCAGTATGCTGAATGACGCGGTGACCGCCACGACCCAGAAGATCGTCAGCGCCGCGTCTAACAAGTAGCCCGCTCGTCCGGGAACAATCCGCTCGAACGCCTGTGCATGTATTCCGCTCACAAGAAGAATGCACGCGGCCAGCGGCATGCCCACGAAAAGCTTTATCTGGTGATGTAACCAGCCGCGATCATCCAGAAACCCAACCGCCGCAACCAGCGTTGCGCCCATCACAATTCCTACGCTTTGCTCTCGGGCTGCCCCGTCGAACGCAAAAATAATCGCCAGCATCACGCCGCCGTATATCGCGAGTCCGCCGAGTAGCGGTATCGGCTGCAAGTGCACTTTGCGCGGGCCGGGCAGGTCCACCATCCCCACCCGCAACGCCAATGCCCGCACGGGCACCGTAAGCATCATGGACGCAAAAAGCGCAATCAGGAACGCCAGCACGCCGGCTGACATATATCCTCTATCCTCGTTGGAATGAATGTGATTCACCGGGGCAAGCAGTACTGCACACGCGGCGTCCACACAAAATTGCCAGTGGGGCCCCGGCTCCAAAGACATACGAATCGGTGCTCCCCGCAGCGCAACTACGATACTGCGGAAATCACGGCTCTGCTAGAAAATTCCGGCGCACCTCAGCGCTCGGTAAGCATTCGCGCGAAGATGCGCTCCACCTCATTGCGGTCCTTCGTCGAGAAGTACCAATCGATGGTGCGCCTCATACCCTCGCGAAACGGCACCTTCGGCTCCCAGCCCAGCAGCCGTTTGGCAAGCGCGTTATCCGCCACGCGGTTCAGCGGCCCTGTAGGCATGTCCGGCCGCTTTTTGATTTCCGCTTTGTGTTTGGTGAACTCGCAAACCATGTTCGCGCACTCGAGCACCGTGATGCGCTCCATCGTCCCCAGATTGATCGCCGTCCCATCGTTGATTTTTTCGCCAGCGAGAATCGTGCCCTCGACGATGTCGTCGATATAGGTCCAATTCCGTATTTGCGAGCCGTCGCCCCAAATCTCAAACGGGTTCTGCCTCAAAAACGCTCGCGCGATCATCGCGATCACCGCGTGATTCTCCACGCCCCGGGGCCCGTACACCGTGAAGTACCGGCACGAGGCCGCGCCCATGCCGTGCTCCTTCGCATAGGCCTTCAGTGTGAACTCGCCCATGAGCTTAGCCCAGCCGTACGTATTGTCCGCATCATTGGGACCGTTAGTCAGATCCTCAGTCAGATAAATCTCTTTGTGGATGTCCGACTGCAAAAAATTTGGGTATACGCAACCCGACGAAGCGAATACTACTTTCTTCACTTTCGCTCGCAGCGCTTCTGCAAAGACCAGCCCATCGAGGAAAAAATTAGACGCCGGCCCCGCCTGATGCAAATCCACGTAACCGCGCCCGCCGTGATCCGCCGCAAGATGAAACACCGTGTCCACGCCGTGCATCGCCGCCCGCGCGACACCCGGCTCGCGCAAATCCGCATGCAGAAAATCTATTTTCCCGCCGCCAAGATATCCGCGGATATTGTCCAGGTGCCCGCTCGAGAGATCATCGACAATGCGTACTTTTGCGCCGCGCGCTACAAGCTGATCCGTCAGCGTCGCTCCGATGAACGACGCTCCTCCGGTTACAAGCGCAAGTTTCCCGCTCCAAAAAGTCTCGGCCGGTGTCACGCTGGACGCGCCTCCTCGATAACCCTCACAAATTTGCGCAATTCGTTGACTCTATCATAGTCAATCGCCGTGGCCCGCGCCGCCTCGCCCATCTTCCGCAACTTCTCTGTGTTGTGGAGACTTTCTCGGATCGCATCCGCAACCTGCGCAGCATTTTCCGGGTCCGCGCAGATCGCGAACCCGCGCCTCTCCCCAATCGCAGCAACATCCGTCTCGCGGGGCGCCACCGCCACGATCGGTTTGCCCGCCGCAAGGATTCCGTACATCTTGCTCGGCACGATCACTCCTTCCAATCCGCGCTTGATCGTAACAATGTGTGCGTCCGGCGCCGCCAGCACCGATGCAATTTTGCTGGCCGGAAAGAATGGCAAAAACCGCACGTTCTTGCAACCGGCCGCCGCTGCTTCGATCTGCGCCCGTTGCGCGCCGTCCCCAACGAAGACCAGCCCGATTCCCTCGTCCGCCAACTTCCGCGATGCCTCAATCAGCGTCTCCCACGCACCGTAGAATCCGAGATTCCCGGCGTGCAGCAGCACAAATTTGAAGTCACCTCGAATCGCCCGCACGACCTCGGGGTCTACACGAGGCGGAGACCCCGTTCCACAAATTTCCGCTCCGTCGCGGACCACTGCGATGCGCTCGACCTTCACGCCTTTTGCCACAATTCGCTCGCGCATGTCATCTCCAAGCGCCACCACCCGCGTCGCCCGCCGCAGCGCCCACCTGTGCAATCGCTCCCATACCCGCGTCAGCAGCCCGGCATCGATGATCGAGCCACCCACCGCCATATCCGGATACAAATCGCGAATGTTGTAGACAAACGGTTTGCGCTTCAGCAGCGCCACAAACGCCGCCACAATTCCCTCAAACGGCGGGTCCGTCATCCCCAACACCACATCACAAGGCACAAACGCCGCCCGCGGCACGCTCAACGCCACATACGTCAAGTAGTTCAGCACCCGCCGCCCCATTCGCGCCCGCGAGTAATCCGTCGATCCCACGCGGATAATCTTCACGCTGCCGATGCCAGGTGATGCGCTTGCTTTCTCCGTCTGCCACAACTGCCAAGCTCGCCGTTCTGTGGGTTCGTAGGAAGGTCGGCCGCAAACCACCGTGACCTCATGCGCAACCGAAAGCGCATCCACAACGGTCTGTGCCATCTTAGCCGTCGCCGAGGTATCTGGTGGATAGTAAAGATTCAGAAGGAGAATTCGCACCGCAAGATTGTACAAGCAGCGCCCGCACTCTTGCCTGTACCGGCCTAGAACTCACGATCCGCGCGTCACCAGAAAACCGCCCAGCACCAGCGCATCCATGTTCGTCCGCAAGAAACAATGGATCGCTTCCTCAGGCCGGCAAACAATCGGCTCGTTGTCGTTAAACGATGTATTTAGCACCACCGGAACGCCCGTCAAATCACGAAACGCAGAAATCAGCGCGTGATATCGCGGATTGGCTTCGCGCGTAACCGTCTGCAGCCGCCCCGTGCCGTCCACATGCGTTGGCGCCGGGATCAGCGCCCGCTTTTCCGGCCGCACCGCATACGCCAGCGTCATGAAGGGCGAAGGATGCGCCTTCTCAAACCACTCACCCGTCGCCTCCGCCAAAATCGATGGCGCAAACGGCCGAAAAATCTCGCGGTGCTTGATACGCTGGTTCAAAATCTCCTTCATATCTGCCCGCCGCGGATCGGCCACAATGCTTCGATTTCCCAAAGCACGCGGCCCCCACTCCGCACGCCCCTGAAACCATCCCAGTATTTTTCCGCCCGAGATTATGGCAGCCGCTCGCCTCGCCAACTCCTGCCCTGGCATTTCCGTAACGCGATACCCCTCGCGAGCCAGCCCACTTGCGTCCATCGCTGCGGAGATCTCGCGCGACGAAAATTCCGGCCCCCAGTACGCGTGCTCCATCACAAACGACCGCGGCTTCCGCAATTTCTGGTTCCAAACGTAATACGCCGCGCCCACCGCGAGCCCCGCATCCCCCGCCGCCGGCTGCACGTATACGTGCTCAAACGGAGTGCTCTCAAAAATCTTCCCGTTCGCCACGCAGTTGAACGCCACGCCACCAGCCAGGCAAATCGAGCTCAGCCCAGTCGCCTTGGCAAGCTTCCCCAGCATCCCCAGATAAACCTCTTCAAGCCGCGCTTGCAACGACGCCGCCAAATTCCGATGGCGCTGCTCCAGCGGTTCTTCTGGCGACCTTGCCGCACCCAGCCGTCGCGGCATCTCCCCAGAAAACAGTTTTCCCAGCGTCGGCGTTTTGTCCGCCTCCGCCCAACTCATCTCTGGTCCAGTGCGATGATGCACAAAATAATCAAGTCCCAGCCGGAAGCCGTTGCTATTTCCGTTCGCGTCGAATCGCACTATGTCGCGAAATGCCTCGAACTCCTCGGGCTCGCCGTACGCCGCCAGACCCATCACTTTGTATTCGTCGCCGAATTTCAAAAATCCCAGGTACTGCGTCACCGCCGTGTAATACAGTCCCAGCGAATGCGGAAACGCAATCGCATCGGCAATCTCCATGCGGTTTCCACTGCCACTTCCCCACATCGTGCTCGCAAAATCCCCAAGTCCGTCGGCCGAAAGCAGCGCTGCGCGCTCAAATGGTGAAACGAAAAACGCACTGGCCAAATGTGCTTGGTGGTGCTCGATCCGGTGAAATTGCGCCGCAATCGTTTTCGGGTCGCTGTCAAACGCGGCCGCCAGCGCTTCGCGTATGCCGGTGAACTTCGCAAGCACCTTGGCCCGTCCACGCGCAAATGACGGCATGCGCAGCGCGTAAAAAAGTTTTGTACCCAGCCGCGCGTACGGATTTCGCGGCACCGCCACATGATCGATTTCTTCCAGCTTCAGGCCCGCTTCTTTCAAGCAGTACCGAATCGCTTGAGCCGGAAATCCCGCCGCATACTTGACGCGATTGAACCGCTCCTCCTCCACGGCCGCCACCAGCCTGCCGTCGCACACCACGGCCGCCGACGCGTTCCCGTGATACGCATTGATGCCCAGAACATTCATGTAAGCGAATCAGTGTACCGCACACTGTGGCCAGTGCTTCGTCACCGCCGAGGAACGCACCTAGAGATGCCGCCGGCACCACTCATTAAGCACATAAATCGACCACGGCCGCGACCACGAAGTCTTGCCCGCAAGAAATGCGCTCCACACCTCGCGAACTCCGTCGCCGCGAAGATACGGCGCCAAACCCGGTGCAAGTTCGGCAAAGCTCACCTCCAGCCGATTCCGCAGCGGGCCGCGCAGCCACTCTTCCCACGGCAGCGTGAATGTCCGCTTCTTCTGCGCCAAAATGTTCTGAGGCAGCAAATCAGCGATTGCCTCGTTCAGCAATCCCTTCGGTATTCCATCGCGCCGCCGCGCCTCGCTTGGAAGACCACCAACAAACTCCACCAGGGGAGTATCCAGCAGCGGCACCCGCACCTCCAGAGAACGCCCCATGCTCACCGAATCCGTATCGCGCAGCAACGTGCTCGCCAGATAGCAGCGCATCTCGAGCCACGAAACACTGCCCATCCCGTCCAGCTTCCGCGCTCCATCCGCCGCTCTCTCCAGCCAACCCAGCCACGTCGGCTCCAGCGTAACTCCATCTGCGGCGACGCTGCTCGGCCGGAAGCGCGGCTCGATCAAGCGCGACAGTTCCGTGCCCACCGGAAACAGCGCGCGCGTAAAAAAATAAGCATGCGGCAGAGCGTCCGGCAACAACCATGCCGCAGCAGCTTTGCGCGCGGCGTCCGGACTGCCCCTGCTACCAATCACAGCGCGCAGCAGTGGAGCAACCGCATTCCGCAGCGGCGTGGGCACGAACCAAGCCATTCGAATCAGCCGCATGATTCGCGGCGTATCCATAAACGTCGCATAGCCGCCAAAAAGCTCGTCGCCTCCCAACCCCGACAGCGCCACCTTCAATCCAGCTTCCCGCGCCGCCCACGACACAAAGTAAGTATTAATCCCATCCATGCTCGGCTGGTCCAGCGCCGAAACCGCTTCGTCGAGCCTGGAAACCATAGCGTCGCCTTCCAGTGGAACTTCGCGATGCTGTGTCCCGCAATGTTTGGCGACGCTGCGCGCAAGCGGTGCTTCGTCGTACGCGGTTCCCGGAAAGCTAAGCGTGAAGCTGCAAATTCCCGCTCGCGCTCGCGCCGCAATCGCTGCAATTGCGCTGGAGTCCAGTCCGCTCGAAAGAAACAATCCCACCGGAACATCTGCAATCAGATGCGCGCGCACCGCATCTTCGAGCAGCGGCCGCAAGCGCTTTGCCGCGGAAGAAAAATCGCGCGCCGTTCGCGCTTCCTTCGCCGCCACGCTCCGTGTGGCGTCCCACCAAGCCCGCGCGCGCGGCATGCGCCGCCGTTCCGGCACATACAACAGCATGCGATGCCCCGGCGGAAGCGAAAATACTCCATCCAGCAAACTCACGGGTTCGGACACGCTGCCAAGAAGGAAATACGACGTCAGCGCATCTTGCGAAAGTTTCTTCGGCGCCATTCCCCCCGCCAGGAGCGCGCGAACTTCCGACGCAAACGCAAATCCATCGCCAGTCTGCGTGTAGTACAAGGGCTTGATGCCCAGCGGATCGCGGGCCAGAAACAGCAACGGCGCGGTCGCATAGCGCTTCCGCAAGTCCAAAAGCGCCAGCGCGAACATTCCCCGCAGCTCATCCAGGCAGTCCTCGCCCCACTCTTCCCACGCGTGCACCAGAATTTCCGTGTCCGATTGTGTGCTGAATCGATGCCCGGAGAGTATCAGCCGTTCCCGCAGCTCGCGGTAATTGTAAAGCTCGCCGTTGAAAATCACGGCAACATCCCGCGTTTCGTTCCAGACGGGCTGGTGTCCCGTCTTCAGATCGATGATGCTGAGCCGCCGCATGCCCAGCGCCAAGCCCGGAGCACGCTCTTCATTGACAAGAAATCCGTCATCATCCGGGCCGCGGTGCCGCATCGCTGCAGCCATCGCCCGCACTCGCATTTCTGCTTCAGAAGCACGCCCGGAAAAAGCGATTCCGCAGATGCCGCACACGCCTTACTTGATCTCCGGCGCGCGAAAGAGAGTCGTTCCGGCCTCCAGAAATCGGGTGCGCAGTTGAAATCGCGGAATCTTTAACCGCTGATCGGCGTACCACCCCAGCAAAATCCTGAGTAGCGTTAACGCAAAGAACGCAAACGCCGACACGCAAAACGTAAAAAATGACTTCCGTTCAAGCAGCAGCGTCCAGTCAAAGCGTTCCTCCCAGCCTGGGAGACTCTTATCCAGGATCCACCGCAAATGAAACCCTTGCATCGGCAGCCGCGCCAACCGCATATGCGCAAACTTTTCGTAGCTGTATTCCTTCGGATAGTTGGGCACCAAGGTAGTGGCTTCCGCGAAGACCGCCGGATTCCGGAGCTCTTCGCGTGTCAGCGTTCGGCCTTTCGCGTCGCGCAGCAGAATCCGGTACGCAGGATCAGCAATCACCCAGCGCCCATCAATGAGCACTTCCGCCACAACGTGTTTTGCCGTGCTGTCGGGAGCGAGTAACAGCAGCCGTCGCGCGCTCAGCCCATTACTGCGCGCAAGGTTCAGGAACGCGTTCGTGGCTGTTCCGCAGACAGTCAGAAGTTGCCGATAATTCAAGGTTGTTTCCGGATCGCGTCCGTCTAACGCGGATGGATTTGCGGCCACCATGCGCGGCGGACCCTTCCGCATCCAATCGAGGATAGCTTGCACTTGCCGCTCGGCAGGCTCCGAGCTCTCCACGATGGCGTCTGAAAAACCATCCAGATATCGGCGAACCGAATATTCCCAGCCTGCCGCATAAAGTAAAGCCAGCAGCGCCAAAAGAAGCAGAGAGTTCGCACTCCACCAAGCCGCGCGAAAAGCCCTATGATTTTGATTCGACAATGACTACCCTCAGTGCAAAAGCGCTGCCGCCTGCCTTTCACTCACTATTAATCTTTCGTAGAGGCTCTCCATCTCTTTCGCAGGCTCGTCCCAATCGAGCCGCGCCGCCACTTTTCCGCATCCCGCTGTCAGTCGCGCGTGAAGCCCCGGCTCCCACAAAACGCGAGCCAAGGCTTGCGCGATGGCCGTCGCGTCGTGCGCCACCACCAGTCCCGCCACATCCGCGAGCAGAGGTGCCACCCCGCATTTCTCCGTGACAATTACCGGAGTACCCGCCGCTACTGCCTCGCCCGCGGTATTCCCGAAATTTTCATTTTGTGAAGGCAATACAAATACGTCCGCGTCCCGGTAAGCGCTCCACTTTTGCTCGCCGAATGCCGCGCCCCGAATTTGCACCTGCGCGGAAATTCCCAACTCTCCCGCCAGGCCCTGCAGTTTGTCCTTCATGCCGCCATCGTCGGGCCCGGCAAACACCAGGTGCAACTCCGCACCATTCGCTGCTTTGCAAAGCGACCCGAACGCCTGCAGCAAAATATCCGGGCTTTTCTTTTCAGACAATCGTCCAAGGTAGAGAACGACTTTCGCGTCCTCTGATATACCCGCAGCCGCGCGAAACTTGCCTCGCTCCGGCAGCCCTTCCGGCACTTCCACTCCGTTACGCCGCAGCACAATCTTTTCCGGGGGCAATCCCGACGAGACAAGCTCCGCTACTTCCTGTGGTGAGGTGGCAATGATGGTCCGAGAATCCCCAAGCATCCGTTGTCCCAAGGCTAGATGATACATTCGTTTCAACAGAAAGCTCCGGACAATCGGCACGAACATGCCGATTGGCTCAATAACATAAGGAATTCCGCTGCGCCGGCACGCGGCAGCCATTGTCGGTCCCAAGAAATCGTAAAGCCCAAAAATGTGCACCACATCGAAGTTCCACAAGCGTGCGCGGCAAAATCCTGCGATCCCGGGATTCCAGCTCAGCGCGCGGTAGCGTAGCCAGCTCGGCAGGTAAATCGCCTCAATTCCGCTTTCCTCAAGCCGCCATCCCAGGGGCGTTCGCTCCGCGCTGGCCTCCGCTTCATCCGCGGATGCACGAGCACGCAAGCCCCAATCCGCCGTCAGCACCGTCACGTGGTGGCCCAATTTTGCAAGCTGTTGCGATAGCGACCGCACTTTTACCGGCGGCCCGCCAAATTCCAGGAAGGGAAAATAGGTTTGCGTAACGTTCAGGATTCGCATAGATCGCGCAGAATTTTCTTCAGCGACTTCGCGAAAACATTGAATCGAAATTCTCTCTCCACGCGTTCCCGGCCTCGCGCGCCCATTTCGCGCCCCAGCGCTGGGTCGGCCAGTAGCGCTTCCAGTGAAGTCGCCAGTTGCCCGGCGTCGCCGTGCTGCACCAGGTACCCCGTCCTTCCGTCATCAATGACTTCGGGCGCGCCGCCATGCGCTCCGCCGATTACCGGCTTGCCACACGCCATCGCTTCCAGGTACACCAACCCAAAACCCTCGCTGCGGCTCGGAAGCGCGAAAATTTCGCAAGCCTGGTAGCACGCTGCAATTTCCGAATACGTCAGCCCGCTGAAAAAATGCACGTGCCGGCGTACTCCGCGGCCATCGGCAATCTGCTCCAGCCATCCCTGATCATCGCCGTCACCCACAGCGACAAGTTGCACGTCCGGCCATTCGGTCAGTAAACGCGGGAGCGCGGTTATTAGCGTATCCATTCCTTTATATCGTTCGTCCGCGAACCACCGCCCCACCGTCAAGATGACGCGCCCGGCGGGAAAGTTTGCGGGGAGTACTGGCCCCGGCTTCGTTGTGAGCAGCGCCTCGAATTGCGGGTCTAGGGCCCACGGAAGCACCCGAATCCGCTCACGTGGAACACGCTGTTGGCTCTCCACATGGATAGCCGTGTCATTGGTCGGCGCAATCACTAACTCGGCGTTGCACAGCGCGCGCCGTCGCAAAATCGAAAGCGGCTCCCAAACTTCCAGCCCATGCGTCCAGACGATGGATTTTGCTTGCCGAGCGAAAAATTTAGTCCCGCGCGCGACGGGAGCAAGAAAAGGATGCCCAGCAACCACCAACTTCGCGCGTCGTCTCGCGGCACGCACCGCCGCCGCGCTGAATCGTGCTTTTCCTCGGGCGCTCCCCGTGAATACGAACTCGCGTGTCCCCACCGCCATGCGGTGCAATTCCGGCGAATCGTTCAGACTTAGCAGCCGGCAATCCATACCGTGGCCGGCTGCAAATTCACTCATAACCGCGGCGACGTGCCGTCCCGCCCGCTGCACTCCGCCGGGCGTATCCAGCTCAGAGAAGAGTCCAAGGAGCACGCGTCGAGTCTGCCAAGCGCCGCGCAGGAACACAAGAAGCCGATGCTCCGCGGTTTCCCTCGCGGGCTAGGCGGCGGTTTGGTTCCGCACAATATCCGCCAGATCGGCGAAGCGATCCAGGTAGATGTCGGCAGGATGCGCGGCGCGGTCGTGCACACCGAAACCATAGTTCACTGCTGCGGCTTGCGTGCCTGCATTGCGCGCGGTTTGCACGTCCACTTCGGAATCGCCAACGATGAGGGCCTCATGGGCTGCAACGCCAAACTCCCGCAGGATTTTGTTCGCGCCAAATGGATCCGGCTTCTTCGATTCAAAACTGTTTCCGCCATAAATGACGCGAAAATAGTTCGCCAGGCCTAATAGGTTCAGAATCCGTACGCTAATGCGTACTGGTTTGTTGGTAAGCACGGCCATCGGCATGTGGCTCATTTGCGCCAGCGTTTCCGGCACACCGGGATACGCGCAGGTGTTATCCATCTTATGCTCTTCGTAGTAGCCGAGAAAAAACTGCAGCGCGTGTTTTAGTTCCTCTTCGGTTGCGGTGCCGCCCAGCGCGCGTGCGACCAATTGCGGGGCGCCATGCCCGATGTATCCCGAAATCGTTTCCGCCGCAAGCTGCGACCGTTTCATTTCCCGCAGCATGGCGTTCACCGAATGGATCAGGTCGAGCTTAGAATCAATCAGGGTGCCGTCCAAATCAAAAATCAGCCCGCGTACGGAAGGAAATTTTGCTTCAGCCATAAACTTCAATTGTAATACGGTCTCCACATCCAGCTATGGTTTGCCGGCGACTCACCGATGTTGGCCCAAGCGCAAGCGGCACGACGAATTGTCGTCAATCCGGCCATTTTATGAAACGCATGCTGTTCGCGTAAAATAGAGAGACTCGCATGCTGCTCACACTCACACCGGAGACCCCATGGCTCAGGTTCATCCCTTTCGCGCCTTCCGTTACAATCCCGCACGCGCCTCATTCGATCGCGTGCTCACTCAGCCTTACGACAAGATCTCTCCCGCCATGCAGGAGAAGTATTACACCGCCGATCCGCACAACCTGATCACCATAGAGAAGGGCCGCGTTTCTCTGGGCGATTCTCCCCAGAACAATGTCTACACACGCGCGGCTTCCGCTCTACAAGATTGGACTCACAACAACATCGTCGTGCAGGACCCTGCGCCGGCGTTTTACCCTTACACGCAGGAGTACACCGTTCCCGGCACGAACGAACGACGTACGCGCCGCGGATTTATCGGAGCGGGCAAGCTCGAGGATTATTCCGCGGGAGTAGTCTTTCGTCACGAGCAAACACTCTCCGGTCCGAAGGCCGATCGCCTGGAATTGCTTCGCCACACGCGCACGCACACGGGCCAGCTTTTCATGCTGTACTCGGATGCGGAGCGCCGCATCGACGCGCTTCTCGAAGAAGCGGGATCCGCTACGGCGCCTGCCACGGAACTGCACGACGAGTACGGCGTTGTGCATCGCCTGTGGCTGATCGC
>DATBYP010000018.1:0-3137 GCA_036513675.1 Candidatus Acidiferrum sp. | reverse complement strand
GAGCCACGACAGAAATTCTGGCTCGACTCCGATTTCTTTAGGTCCCTCGTGCCCATCGTGCACCACCACTTTTCGTATTTCACCCAGCTTGCCCTGTCCCGCTTCCACGAACACTTCCCGATTGCTCGCATACCAGGTCGTCTCGTAGTTGACCAGCACCTTCACATTTTGTTTGCGCGCAATCGCGCGGATCGCTATAGCATCTTCAAGCGTGCTGGCAAGCGGCTTCTCCACCATGGAGCTGACTCCATGCCGCGCCGCCATCTCAATCACTTTGCGATGGTCCGCAATCGCCGTATACACCAGCACCGCGTCCGGATGCTGCTCAGTTAGCATCTGCTCCAAGTCGGTGTAGAACAGCTTCGCATCCAGCCCATACTTGGCCGCATACTCCTTAGCCAAATCCTCCCGCGGCTCAACAACCGCCACCAAAGTAGCGCTATCGTTCCCAGGCAACGCCCGCAAAAATCCCTTGGCATGCCCATGCACAAGCCCCACAAGAGCAACCCGAATCGGCGCCTCCGCAGCCGTAGCCGTAACCGAAAACAGAAAAAGAACCGCGCAGATCGCCGCAAAGCGAAACCCAAACCGCCGAATTGCCTGAGCCATAAGATTTGTCCCCGCCGAATAATACTCCCATCTCCGCCAGACGCAACCACACCCACCATCTACCCGTGATGACGCCACCTCTGTGAGAGGCCGTCCTTCAGGGCGGTCAGCCCAGCGCCGTTGTGAGGGTTAAGGCACCTTTTCGCAACGGTGATGGCCGGATCGAGAATGCATCGCTCTCCTCTTGACAACCAGTAGGAGAGGTGTATTCTTCCTCTTGGTCCTCAGGAGGAACACGTCGATGGCGGACAAGCCGGGTGATCTCGTTCAAGGCACTCTGGACATGCTCATTCTGAAAACGCTGGCGCTCGAACCCATGCACGGATATGGGATCGCGGTCCGGCTCGAACAGATGAGCAAGGGCGTTTTCCGACTCAATGCAGGTTCGCTGTTTGTCGCCTTTCAGCGGCTGCAACGAGCGGGCCTGATCAGAAGCGAATGGAAAGCCACCGAGAATAGCAGGCGCGCAAAGTATTACGCTCTAACAGAACAGGGACGAAAGAGGCTCAATAGCGAAACACGAGAATGGGGGAGGCAAGTGGCGGCGATCGCCAGAATCTTGGAGGCGTCTTAAGCGAACCATGTCACTGCTGCGAAGCATTGCGGGCGGCCTCCGATCGTTGTTCCGAAAGGAGCAGGTCAGCCGGGAGCTGGACGAAGAACTAAACGGCTTCCTGGAGATGGCAGCCGAAGAAAAGATGAAGCAGGGCATGAGCCGCAAGGACGCGCTTCGCGCCGTGCGCTTGGAGCGCGGGAGTCTCGAGGTTACGAAGGAAGTCGTGCGCTCTGGCGGCTGGGAGTCTGTGTTGGAGACCTCCTGGCGCGACGTGCGCTTTGGCATTCGTACGTTGCTCAAATCCCCCGGCTTCACGGCTGCTGTTGTGCTTACGCTCGCCCTGGGTATTGGGGCCACCACGGCGATTTTTACACTCGTTGATGCGGTGATGCTGAGGTCGCTGCCGGTGGCAAATCCAAGGCAGCTTTATCGTCTCGGCGACAATAACAGTTGTTGTGTTATGGTCGGGACGCAGGAGGGCGGTAATTTTGTTCTTTATTCGTATGCGCTGTACGAGAATCTTCGCGACCACACACCTGAATTTGGCGAGCTCGCTGCTTTTGAGCCCTGGACATCGGATTTAAGCGTTCGCCGTAACGGGTCTGCCGCCGAGCCCTATAGGGGGGAGTTCGTCACGGCAAATTACTTCAATACGTTAGGCGTCCGCGCCTTCGCTGGCCGACTCCTCGCGCCCACCGATGACTCAGCAAGCGCGCCTCGCGTTGCGGTGATGAATTACCACACCTGGCAGCAGCGCTTCGGGCTAGATCCATCTGTGATCGGCTCAACGTTAAACATTAATGGCGTTCCTTGCGCGATTGCAGGTGTGACCCCACCGGGATTCTATGGCGACACTCTTCGCAGCGATCCTCCGGACTTCTGGCTGCCCTTGGCCGCCGACCCGGAAAAATGGCGCCTCCCTAACGCTGCCGTGGAGTGGCTGTATCTCGTGGGACGACTAAAGTCCGGCTTTGCGCCGGAACCCGTGCAAGCGCGACTCACCGTCGAATTACAGGAGTGGCTCAGCAGTCACCGCGAAGTTATTCCCGACCGAGATTTGAAGGACATTCCCCGGCAATACATTCACCTGACTCCGGCGGCTCGAGGTGTCGAGAAACTGCGGACTGACTATGAAACGGGCCTGCACTTGTTAGTGACACTCTCTGCATTGCTTCTGCTGATCGCCTGCGCGAACATCGCTAACTTGTTGCTGGCGCGCGGGTCGGCCAACCGTTCGCAGATGGCCGTGCGATTGGCCCTGGGAGCGCCACGACATCGCCTAATTCGGCAGATGCTCACCGAGAGCGTTCTTCTGGCGCTTATGGGCGGCGCCGCGGGACTCTATGTAGCTTATGCCGGGACACGTACCATCCTGCTCCTTGCCTTTCGCGGGGCCAGCTATGTTCCTATTGACGCCCGGCCATCCCTGCCTGTGCTCGGCTTCTCCATCCTTCTATCGCTGATGACAGGTATCGTGTTCGGGATTTTACCCGCATGGACAGCGTCGCAATCCGATCTCCTCGATGCCCTGCGCGGAGCAGGCCGTTCCACGGGCGATCGCGCTTCCGTACTGCAGAAATCACTGGTCGTAGCACAAGTTGCGTTCTCGATTGTGCTCTTGATTGGAGCTGGTCTGCTCACGCAAAGCCTTCGCAATCTCGAAGGCCAGCATTTTGGGTTTGTGACGGACGGCCGGCTGATCGTGAATATCGCTCCGTCCCTGTCCGGCTACACGCCCGACAAGCTTGACGGACTTTATCAGCGCCTCGAGGAGACGATGCCGCAAATACCCGGCGTCCTGAGCGCAAGCCTGTCCTGGTACAGCCCGCTAGGCGGTAACAACGCGAACGAACGCGTGTACATTCAGGGAAAAGCACCGGACTATCGCTGGACGGCGCCCTCCTGGGACAGGGTTGGTCCTCACTATTTCGAGACGATCGGCACGCGTTTGCTGCGAGGGCGCGTCATCGAG
>DATBYP010000017.1:0-15666 GCA_036513675.1 Candidatus Acidiferrum sp. | reverse complement strand
GCAACGAGGGGGTATTCTGCGCTCCCCGTTGCGGCAAATTTGTACGATTCCTGGTTCACAAAATCGGCGAACGCCCAAGCCACGTCATGCACAAAGCTCGGCAAGCTCCTCGGCCCTTGTGTCACGTGGAACACTGCCTTTGTCACCGGCCCTCCTCCCACCATGTCCATGTGCAATACGGCCTTGACGCGCCGCGCAAACTCCGGTTTCCCATTCAGCAGCGCCAGCGTACCCTCGATCTCGGGCGGCCAGATAAACCGTATCGTCCGCGCCGGCCGCGCCAGCTTCCCTTCCGCGATCATTTTCTGCAGCGTCCGCGCCACTTCCAGAATCGTCACGCACCCGCTGGCATTATCGTTCGCCCCCGGCCGCTGGTGATCCAGGTGACAGCTGAAAGCAATCTCCTCCTCCTTCAATTTCGTGTCGGCGCCGGGAATGGTTGCCGTCACCACTTCGTAATTGCTCGCATGCTGCCCCGCCTTCACCAAGGCGTGCAATCGGATCGTCTCCCCGCGCTCCAGTCGCTCGCGCAATGCTCGCGCCGTCTTAAGCGACACCATGAACGCAAACGTCTTATTCGGCGAAAACGTCTCCAGATGCCCCCACCGAATCAAATTCTCGTCCTCGCCCCACCAGGCCGTCTTCTGGTTTTGGGCATAACTCACAATTCCCGACGCGCCAAATTTCCCCACCGCCAAATCCTGCGCCGCCCCCGGCTGCGCCCCAACCAGCACAATTTTCCCCTTCACATTCTTGCCCGCGTAGTCCGCCTCTTTAGTCCCCTGGCCCACATCCACCAATTCCGCGGTCACATCCGCCGACTCGCTGTCCTCCGCCAAAACAATCGGCATCGCCTGATAACTGGCGATCTTTTTCTCGTTTACCCGAAGCGCACGATCCGCGCCTGAAGCTTTCCCACCATCTCGATCCCGAACCGGCACCTCCCATAATTCCCCCACTTCCGCGTCCCACCCCGGCCGCGATCTTTGCGTTCCATAGAAAATCTTCCCATCCGCTGGAAACTGCAAAATCGCCACATCGCTCAACCCATAAGCCCGCGCCCGCTCCGCCACCAACTCCGCCGCCGCATGAAATCCCGCCGATCCGCGCTGCCGGTGCAATCGCGCCAGCCCCTCCAGATTCCGCTTAGCTGTCTCCCCGCTAAGTTCATTCGCCAGCCCCGCCACATCCTTCTCCGGCAGCAACGGCGTCCCCTGCTGCGCCATCGCAGTTCCCCCGCCAACGACCAACGCCATCAATACAATTGCACCGACCCTCATCGCTCCTCCTCTATGGAGTCCGGCGGACTTGCCGCCGCTTTAGCGCACCCACGCCACCCAAACCGCGAAACACTACCACACGCGGGGTCTTCTCTCCTTCCTTTCCCATCTTGTTTCTGTTCCGTCCTAGGCGCCGTGTGGTGATATTCCAGTTTTGTATCCGCGCCCTCTGTTATCATCCCCGCGCATGCCTCTCCCCCAGCGCCTCCAGGAAATCCGCGACGGTTTCGAACGTCCCTTCTGGGTCGCCAATATCAGCGAAATCTTCGAGCGCCTCTCCTACTACGGCGCCTTTTCCTCGCTCGCATTGTATCTCCATGAAAAACTCAATTTCTCCACCGAGCAAACCGGCACCCTGGCTGGCATTTTCGGCGGGGCCGTCTGGTTTCTCGCCATCTTCGGCGGGACAGTGGCGGACTGGCTTGGATTTCGCCGCGCCCTTTCACTCGCCTACCTCATTCTCAGCGGCGCCTATTTCCTCCTAGGCTCAATTGGCTCACCTTGGCTGAGCCCCATCCGCAACGCCATGCCCCTGGGCCTGTTCGTCGCCATCGTGCTCCTTTTGCCCGCCTTGGGAATTTCGCTGGTCAAGCCAAGTGTGGTCGGCACCACCGCGCGCGCCTCCAAGGAAACCGTCCGCTCCATCGGATATTCCATTTACTACACCATGGTCAATATCGGCGGCACCATCGGCCCTGTGATCGCCGATTGGGCACACGCAAAATTTGGCGTGGAAAATGTCTTTCGCATCGCCGCCCTCAGCGTCTTCGCCATGGTCTTTTTCGTCCTCTTTTTTTTTCGAGAGCCAAAAACGCAAACTGGCGCGCCGCCTCCCCCTTCCCTGTCAGTTACCGCGAAAAACTTCATCACCGTGCTTTCCAATCCTAAGTTCATGCTTTTTCTGTTGATCTTCACGGGCTACTGGGTCGTTTTCTGGCAGCAGTTCACTTTGTTGCCCGGCTACATCCACAACTTCATCGACCCGAATGCTCGTGTTGAACGCGTCCTCAGCATCGACGCCGCCGTTGTGATTTGCTTCACTCTGGCCTGGAATCATCTCATTCGAAAGATCCCGCCCTTTCGCGCTGTGGTTCTCGGCACTCTCGTTTCCGCTCTGTCCTGGCTGATCCTTGCTTTGTGGTCCAGCTACTGGGGCGCCGTGCTCTCCATTTTTATTCTCGCCCTCGGCGAAATCACCCAGGCGCCGAAGTATTACGAATACATCTCCAAGCTTGCGCCCGCTGAACAGCAAGGCACCTACATGGGATTTGCCTTTCTCCCCATCGGTATCGGCTCGATTGTTGGTGGATGGTTCGGCGGAACAATGCTGCATCACTTCGGCGAAGTGCAGCACCAGCCGCAGCGCACCTGGTACGCCATTACCGCCGTGGGCGTCCTCACCGCAATTTTATTGTGGATTTACGACCGAGTAGTAAAGCCGGAAGAGCCAAGCCGGTAACGCCTGCATCTTGCCGGCGAGGCGGACCCCGGGTTCCGTCCAACTCTTCTGGTGGAGCTCTTTATTCTGTATTTCGAACTATTTGAGCTAATTCACCATGCGCCGAAGCGACTCCAGCGCCTGACGCGCTTGCGAATACCGCGGCTCCACTTGCAGCGCTTCCTGGAAGCAGTGCATCGCGCGCGCATACATCTCTTTTCCCAGATACGCCCGGCCCAAATTGTAGTGCGGAAAATGCCGCGGCTCGTACCGCCGCGCTTCAATCGCGCGCTCCAACCACGGAATCGCCTCTTCGAATCGCCCCAGCTCGATCATGTACGCGCCAATATCGTTGTACGGATTTCCAAACTCCGGATCGATTTCGATCGCGCGCTTGCATTCCGCGATTGCTTCATCCAGCCTTCCCTGAAAATGATACGTCCAGCCCAAAAACGTATGCGCCTCCGCCGTCGGAAAAAGCTCCAACGACGATTGGTACAGCTCCACCGCCCGGTCGTAGTCGCCTTCCATTTGGGCTCGATACGCATCCTGCAGAACTTCCCACGCGCGTGTGAGAGTTTCCCGGCTCATGCGGCAATTTTTAGCACACAGGTCAGAGTGCGTCAAAAGTACGAGAGTCTCAGCCGTGCTAGGTTGCAACCTGTCCTTTGTGCCGGGTCACAGTGGAATTTCGGGCTACAAACATGGAAAATGGAACCTGGGATCATCCAGACGAACGGCTTTCATCCAGGAAGTACGAATACGAAAGGCCAGGGGGAACTGTGAACCGCAATTTTCTAATTCTTGGGACAGCAGCGCTGGCATTTGCCGGAGCGGTTTTCGCGCAGGATCCGCCGCCCGCTAAAAAACAAGCCAAAAAATCGGGCAACGGTGATGCCGCCGCGGTCGCGCGGGGCAAGGAGATTTTCGATAAAAAATGTGGCATCTGCCACTACGCCGATAACGACCAAAAAAAGATCGGCCCCGGATTGAAGGGCCTTTACAAGCGCGGCACTTTCACGGTGAACAACAACAAAGTCACCGACGAAACGCTGAAGACCTGGATCGAAAATGGCGACACGTTAATGCCGCCCTTTAAAGACGTGCTCGAGCCGGCGCAAATCAAAGACGTGATCGCCTACGTTAAAACTCTCTAATCTTCACTCATCGAACAGCTCGGTTCAGCTGCAAACTCTGTTTACCTAAAAACCCGGCGGGTAGCGAGAACTCGGAATCTTAGCCGGGTCAGCGCGCCTTCCAGCTCGCGCTCGGATTTTCTTGGACCGCGCCTAATCCCTAGGATCGCGTTTTTGATCGCTCTAAAAACGCTCTTGGTTGCGCAGGCTGAGTGCCGCGCAACCAAGAGATAAACTCAACTGAGACACCTACCCGCGACCTGGCGCGCTCGAACCTTCGCTGCGTCACTTTCTGATCTGATGCTTCCTGCGTCTGACGCTTGCGGCGCGATTCGATCCCGGCGCTGTTTTCGGGCCCTATAGCTTTCTGCTGCGAAAACTACCTCAGAATGGCGTCTTTGAACGCCTTCGCCGCGCGCAAACGAACTACCGTCTTGGCCTTGATCTTGATGGCCTCGCCGGTTTGCGGGTTGCGGCCCATGCGTGCTTTCCGGTGCGCTTTCACGGCGCGGCCGAGATTCGGGATCACGAACTTGCCGGCGCTGCCCTTGCACTCTTTCACCGCGAGTTTGAAAAGCTCTTCAAAGAAGAGCGCTGCGGTTTTCTTCGGTGTGGCGCACTTTTCTGCGAGGTACCCTACGACTTTCGTTTTGCTCATTGGCTTGGCTGCCATCTAGTATTCTTATCCTCCTGATTTTTTCGTGACCTCAAGGTGTTCGAGGCCAGCCGCGGACTCTCCCCTTTGCTTGCACCGAAAAATCCGAGCCGGTGGGCACTATAGCCAAGGCGTTTTGAGAACGCAAGTAAAAAGCCTCGAAAAACGCTGGAAAAACGCGATTTTGGAGCGATTGGTCGCGAAAACAGCGTCAAAATGCGGGTTTTCCACATGCCAGCGGCGAGCGCCCTCGTTTTACAGCGGTCCCAACAGCAGCTAGACGCTGGCCAGTTGCTGACGCCGGCCAGTTGCTGACGCCGGCCCGCAGCGTACTCGCTAAGCGCGGCGTTGGCGCTGACGATTGCGTCGAGCGCAACCGCTACACTCGCGAGGTCGCGTCCGCGAAACACAATGTACATTTCGTCTTCGGCGAGGCCGGTGTATACGCGATTGCCGATGCAGCCGAGGCTTAGGATTGCTCCGTGTTGGAGAGACGCGGGCAGGGCCATGCACGTCGGACGGCCGAGCGCGGGCGCGCCGCTGGTGACGCCGGCGCGATTGGCTGCTTCGTTCAGGAGCATTGCCGCCGCAGGCTTACAAGAAAAGAGCACAACATCGGGCGCAATGGGCGAATCTCCGAGCGGGCCATAGACGATCGCGACAGGCGGTTTGGCCAGGCGCGGAATCATGGCGACTTCTTCGGGCTTCACGTAATTCAGCTCGAACATCATTTTTAGGGTTTGCTGGGTTTCCTTTTCGCGCTCGGGAGAGAGCGCGATGTTGTGGGTGTAAGCGCCCACCGCACAGTTGAAATGATTTTCAGGCACGGTGTAGAACACGCGCCCTTCGGCGGCCAAGCGCCAGTAGCTGCAACCGGAAGGCTCCGTGCCGGAGAACTTCTCCACATTTTTGGGAACAGACTCGAGAAAACACACAGCGACGGGCCGCCTGGGCAGCTTCACCACGGCAGCAATGCGCTGTTCAAGCACTTGCCAATTCGACACGTCGTTCATGGTGTTCCCAGATCCGAATAGAAGTTGGCGATGGCTTTGATTCCGCCGAAGTAATTTTCAAGGGCGATGTGTTCGTCAGGCGCGTGAGCGTTTTCGTCGGGAAGGCCGAAGCCGAGGAGGACGCAGGGCACTTTAAAAGTATCGTACATCTGGGTGACGAAGGGAATGGAGCCGCCTTCGCGGATGAAGACAGCCTTTTTGCCGAAACCTTTTTGCAGTGCGGTTTGCGCCTTGGTGAAGATCGGATCTTGATATGGCGCGGCCCAGGGCTTGCCGCTGCTGAGAAGGTCGAATTTGCAGGTCACCGTGTTGGGCAATAGTTTGCGAACGTGTTTTTCGACAAGCTTGGCGATTTTTTGCGGGTTCTGGTTGGGCACGAGCCTCGTAGAAAATTTGGCATAGGCTTTGGACGGAATCACGGTCTTCGCGCCTTCGCCCGTGTAGCCGCCCCAGATGCCGTTCAGTTCGAGAGTGGGACGAGTCCAGAGCTGTTCGACGATGGAGAATCCTTTTTCGCCTACGTAACCGGGAGCGCCCACCGCTCTCTCAAAATCTTTTTTCTTCCAGGGCAGCGAATTGAGGGCCTTACGCTCGGCTTTGCCTACTTTCGCTACGTCATCGTAGAAACCGGGCACCGTGATGCGGAAATCCTTGTCGTGCAGTTTGGCAAAGAGCTCGGTCAGAATTGTAAGCGGATTCGGCACAGCGCCGCCGTAGACGCCGGAGTGCAAGTCGCGGGCAGGCCCGGTCAATTCCATTTGATAGTAATTCAGTCCGCGCAAACCGTAGGTGATGGATGGCACTCCTTTGCCAAGCATGGAAGTGTCGGAAACAACCAGCGCGTCGGCTTTGAGCTTTTCTTTGTTTTTCTGCACATAATCCCAAAGGCTGACGCTGCCAACTTCTTCTTCGCCCTCAATTAAAACTTTTACGTTGATGGGAAATTTGCCGTTCACCCTTTGCAGGGATTCCAGCGCCTTCAGATGAATATGAACCTGGCCTTTATCGTCGGCCGTGCCGCGGCCGAAGAGATTGCCTTCGCGGACGGTGGGCTCAAAAGCCGGCGAGGTCCAGAGATCGAGAGGCTCGGCAGGCTGCACGTCGTAATGTCCGTAGAAAAGAATGGTGGGCTTGCCGGGCGCTCCGAGCGATTCGGCGTAAACCAACGGATGCATGTTGGTGGGAACGATCTCGACCTTTTTGAATCCGGCATCGCGCAGTTTGTCAGAAACCCAACGAGCGGCGCGCTCGATGTCCGGCTTGTGCTCGCTCTTGGCGCTTACGCTGGGAATCCGCAAGAATTCGCACAGTTCGGCGAGGTGCTGCTCGTGATGATCTTCAATGAATTCAGCAAGTTTCATAGGCAATCATTCTAGGTCCGCACGATACTTGGGCACAAGCAAGCCAGAATTAGAAACCGAGAGGAACCCACCCCGTATTTTTCATAAGAGTGGACTCTAAAGGAGTTGCGCGAGCAGTTTGCTTGCTTGAGAGCACATTCTAAAGAACGTAGCTACAGAGTGGGGTTCTGGTGGCGCCTGTCAGAATCCAGTTGCAACAGTTTCAAACGGGCGAAGACCTGGAAAGCAAATTACCGATGTATTTCTCGGTAAATGTAGTTTACCATCCTTGGACTTACTCGACTCATTTAAACATATATCCATCCGAGTGAGTATTGTTTGAGCCAGCAGGGCGGAGGCCTCCAGCATGGCCGTCTTGAAAGAAGAATTTTCGCGGAGTCTAGCGTTGCGCAGGGGCGCGGACGCAACGACTGCTGCTCTGAATTTGACGGAGTTCGATCAGCGGCATTACGTGAAGTTGATTCGCGCGCGCGGAGAAACGATTCGGCGCGTGGTGACGGAGCTGAAGCGGGAGTTGGGACTGGCTTCGGCGCTAGATGCAGGCTGCGGGGTGGGATTCTTTTCGCAGATTTTGCAGGAATGCGGGCTGAGTGTGTGCGGGTTCGACGGGCGCGCGGAAAACGTCGCGGAGGCGGGCAGGCGATTTGCGGCGATTGCGTTTGAGCAAGGCGACATCGAGAGCGCGGAGATACTGAAGCTGGGGGAATTTGATCTCACGCTGTGCTTTGGGCTGCTGTATCACCTGGAAAATCCGATGCTGGCGATACGGCGCTTGCGGGCGCTGACGGGCAAGGGTCTGCTGCTGGAGAGCATGTGCATTCCCGGAAGCGGCGCGGGGATGGTGTTGCGCGAAGAGCCTTCGGCGGCGGACCAGAGTTTGACGGATATTGCGCTGTATCCGAGCGAGTCGTGCCTGGTGAAGATGCTGTATCGCGCGGGGTTCGCAGCGGTGTATCGCGTGGCGGAGTTGCCGGACCACGACGATTTTCGCGAGACGGCGGAACACGCGCGGCGGCGGACGGTGCTGTTCGCCTCGGTAGCGTCGGTGCGGGTGGCGGGATTTGAACCGATCGAGGAGCCACGCGAGGAGTTTGATCCGTGGTCGAAATTTGCGCCGAGTGTGACGGCACCGACGCTTGCTCACCGGCTGCGGAGGTTTGCGCGGCTGCCACGGAAGACAAAATATTTTGCGCTGGCGGCTCGCACGCAGCGAATCTTCCCGGAAATGCCGATTCCGCTGCGATTACCGTTTGGGGCATGGTGGCTGGCGCAGAAGAGCGCGCTGGATCACGAGCTTATGCACGGAAGCTTTGAGGATGCAGAGAAGCGATTTGTGCAGAACTTCCTGCGGCCGGGGATGACGGTGGTGGACGTCGGGGCGCACCACGGGCTGTATACGTTGCTGGCGGCGAAGCGCGTAGGGCGGCGCGGGAAGGTGATTGCATTCGAACCATCGGAGCGGGAGCGGCGGCGGCTGGTGTGGCATCTTCGCGTGAACGCATGCTGGAATGTGTCGGTGGAAAAATCTGCGCTGGGGGACGAAGTGGGCGAGGCGGATTTGTATGTCGTGGATGGGTGGCAGGACTGGTGCAACAGCTTGCGGCCACCTGCGATAAAGGAGCGAACGGAAGCGATTCGCGTTGGCGTGGAGCGGCTTGACGATGTGCTGTGGAGGCTGCGGGTTAATGTTGTGGATTTCATCAAATTGGATGCGGAGGGAGCAGAACTGAGCGTTTTGCAAGGATCTCGCGAGTTGTTGCGCGGAGCTTCGCGACCGGTGATTTTGGCGGAGGTGCAGGACATTCGGACGCAGCCGTGGGGCTATCGAGGCCGGGACATTATCGAGTTCCTTGTGCGGGAGAATTATTGCTGGTTTTCATTGAAAGCGGACGGAAGCTTGCAGCCGGCGGCGATGGACTTGGATTCATACGACGCGAATCTGGTGGCGGTGCCTGCGGATCGCGCGGAAGAGATTCAGAGGCGCGTTGGAACGAGTGCGTGATTGTATGCAACACTCGGGACTCCGGGCGCGCGGCACAAATGGGGCCCTCGGCATCTCGGCGGTTGTGCGTTTTTTGGTAAGCTTGCGGCATGAAAGTTTTGGTTACCGGCAGTAGCGGGCTGATCGGATCGGAGGCGGTCGAGCATTTCGATCGGCAGGGCCACGATGTTTTTGGCGTGGACAATAATATGCGCCGCGCGTTCTTCGGTCCCGCGGGCGATACGCTGTGGAATTTGGAGCGGCTGAAGAATACGGCGAAGAGGTTTACGCACGCCGCGATTGATATTCGCGATCGCGCAGCGATCGAAGAACTGTTCAGCGCGCAGCGGTTCGACTTGATTGTGCATTGCGCGGCGCAGCCTTCTCACGACAAGGCGCGGGAAATTCCGCTACTGGATTTTGAAGTCAACGCGCTGGGTACGATCAATCTTCTGGAGATGACGCGGCAACATTGCCCGGACGCCGTTTTCGTTTTTCTAAGCACTAATAAGGTGTACGGCGATGCGCCTAACGAGATTCCGCTGAGGGAGCTCGCTACGCGTTACGATTATGCGCGGCCGGAAGATCATGATGGAGTCGACGAAACGTGCCGGATCGACCGCACGCTGCATTCGCTATTCGGCGCGTCGAAGGCCGCGGCCGATCTGGTCGCGCAGGAATATGGGCGTTACTTCAATATGAAAGTGGGCGTTTTCCGCGGCGGGTGTCTGACAGGACCGTCGCATTCGGCAGTGGAGCTGCACGGATTTTTGTCCTATCTGGTGAAAGTGACGCTGACTGGCGGGCGCTACACAGTGTATGGCTACAAAGGGAAACAGGTGCGCGACAACATTCATAGTCACGACGTGGTGCGCGCAATCGAGGAATTCGCGGCGAATCCGCGGCCGGGAGAGGTCTACAATATAGGCGGCGGGCGCGAGAACAGCGTCTCGATACTCGAAGCCATCGCGCGCATTGAGCAGCTTACCGGGCGCAAGCTGGATTGGCACTATGTGGAGGAAGCACGCAAAGGCGATCACATCTGTTACATTTCAAATTTGCGGAAGTTCCAGGCACACTACCAGAAGTGGAAGGTCACGCGTAGTCTGGATGCTCTACTCGAGGAGATGGTCGCTTCACAGCGCACGCAGCAGCTCCAATCTACTTCAAAATGACGAACCATCGAGTGGCGGCCGTCGCATTCACAATCCTTGAGATCTCCGGCCTACCCCTGCGAAAGCAATCGTGAGCACAAAGCCGGCAGTTTCCGCGATCATCGTCAACTGGAACGGGGCGCATCATCTCAGAATTTGCCTTCCCAGCCTTCTCTCGCAATCCTTCACGTCGCTCGAGGTCATCGTGGTGGATAACGGGTCGAACGATGATTCGGCCGAAGTGGCAAGAGAATTTCAAGCGCGGTGGCTTCCCTTAGGGAAGAATGTGGGGCTGGCGCCAGCTCTAAACCGCGGCGCCGCGATAGCAGCCGGCGACTTTTTCCTGTTCATAAACAACGACATGCGGTTTGATCCGGATTTTGTGGCGGCGCTGCTCAAGCCGATGCAGGAAAGTGAGGTTATTTTTGCAACCGACGCGATGCAATTTAACTGGGACGGGAGTTCGCGGGAACATTTATCGGCACGTCTCGCCAAGGGTAAGCCAACGGTGCGGCTTTCGACAGAATTAGTTCCAGGGCTATACTTTTACCAGCGCGAAGAGCTGGCGAAATCACCAGTGTTCACGGGCTCGGCGGCCTGCATGCTGGTGCGCCGGACACATTTTGGAAAGTTGAACGGACTCGATGAGCGTCTACCGCTCGGATATGAAGACGTGGAGATTTGCTGGAGAGCATGGATAGGCGGTTGGAAGACAATGTACGTCCCCGAGGCGGTCTGTTGGCATCGCATAGGTAGTTCAAGCCGTTCGCTGGAGGGCATGCGCATGAATTTCCGCGGGATATTGCGGGGCCGCTTGCTGCTGGCCACCAAACTCCTGCCGCTGCGATACGCTGTCAGCACGTGGCTAGTGTCCGTCGCGGCTCTCGGCAAGGATGTTGGCCGATTGCGATGGGCATTCGCACAAGATCGCATCAAGGTTCTGGCACATACAGCTGGGCTTGTTCCACAGTTGCTTGCTGAAAGAAAAATGTTGTTTGACCAAACCAATAGCTCACCGGAGGAACATTTGAATTTTCTTTTGCGCCTGACTGACGATCGGGCCGAATTCTGAGATTAGAAGACGATGGCTAAATTGCTTCTAAAGGGCGTTCGATATTTTCTGACGGCGACCAAATGCCTTGCGCCAATGGGAAAGCGAGACGACAGGCCTTCCGTGAGGCGAGATTGATATGTCAAAGCCTTTCGTGACCGCGTTAATCGACACCTACAATCACGAAGCTTTCATCGAGAAGGCGATTGACAGTGTGCTTCAACAGGATTTTCCGCCGCGGGAGACGGAAGTTCTCGTCGTGGACGACGGATCGACAGACCATACGCCCGACCTGATCCGGAAATTCGCACCGAGAGTGCGGCTTCTTCGCAAAGCGAATGGCGGACAAGCTTCTGCATTCAATGCTGCAATTCCGGAAGCTCAAGGCGAGATCATCGCGTTCCTGGACGGAGACGATTGGTGGGCGCCGGGTAAACTGACGGCCGTTGCGGACGTGCTTCACAAGAATCCGGAGGTCGGCTTAGTCGGACATGCCGTAACACAGGTTTACCTGGACGGACGCCAACACACGGAGTTCCTCCGGGAGGCTTCCCGCTTTCGCATCACCTCGGCAGAGCAAGCCAAAAAATTTCGAATGAGGAAAAGCTTTCTAGGTACCAGCCGGATGACTTACCGGAAGGAAGTCCTTCGCCAGATCGGCCCGGTTCCGGAAGCCCTGACATTTGAGGCGGACGAATACCTCTTCACGCTTGCCGGACTGTTTGCCGACGTGGTCGTACTGCGGGAAGCGTACTGCTTCTATCGTCTGCACGATAGGAACCTGTTTCAATTTAGCAACGGAAGCGAGGATGGCGTCCGTAGGAAACAGCGGGTGCTTGCGGCGTTGGCGAGAGCGCTCGACGAAAAGATGCAGGAACTGCGGATAGGCCGAGAGATCACGAAGGCGATCGTCGAGTTTGTACAGACGGAAGCAGACCTTCTTCGGCTGATGGTCGACGGCGGATTTCCATGGGAGACGGTACGCGCGGAGCTTAAAGTAATGCGTATGGTTCATAGCGACGCTTCCTTTGCACAGCATCTTTTTAGTTGCGCAAGGCTGCTTCCTGCTTTTGTCCTGCCCGCTCGCAGTTACTATCGATGGCGGCAGCGCGTATCGCGTCTGGATTTCTACAAAGATTTGCGACACAAATTTCTGCCGTTCCCTGTACCCAGTCACGTCGAACGTCAGGAGAGGCCGGCGCCACCTGTCCGCTCTTAGGTTTGATGTGAACGCACCCGTTTGCAAAGAGAGCCTGGAGACGAACTGCAGTCCCGAATGATTACGCTCGGACTCAACTACAACAAGATGCATGATTCTTCCGCATGCATTGTCCGCGATGGGGAGCTGCTCGTCGCGATCGCCGAAGAACGCATCAGCCGGATCAAGCATGACGCTGGGTTTCCACGAATGGCGATTCGAGCTTGCCTGGACTTTGCAGGCCTGCGTGCTGACCAGCTCGACGAAGTGTGTTTTGGCTGGACCACCGCGGGTCCGGGATTTCGCCACGACCTGAAGTGCCTCGCCACAGGAGGACTTCCCCTCACTTATCTCAACTTTCTGACTACCACACTTCATTTTCTGAGCACCTGGCACCAGGAAGGCGGAGCAAAAGCATTCCGGCAGTCATTTGGAGACGTTAAGGCGCCGATGAGGTTTGTGGATCACCATTTGGCACATGCGATCAGCGCGTATGCGTATTCAGGGTTTGAGGATTCTGCGGTGGTTGTGATGGACGGGCGCGGCGCGTGGGAAGCCACATCGATTTGGCACGGGAGCAAGGGGCGCTTGCAGCACGTTCTAACGATTCCGTTTCCCGATTCGGTTGGCTTATTCTACAGCGAGTTCACCAGCTATTTGGGCTTTCAGAGAAACAGTGATGAATGGAAAGTTATGGGTCTCGCGCCCTATGGCAGACCGGGCGTAAAGCTGGACGCATTCATCGAGCCGCAAACAGAGCCATATCGCGTCAATTCGAAGCGGCTGTTTGGTAATGGCAACGGTTGTTTCTCTGGCATCACTCCACTCGTGGGCCCCGCACGCGCGCCAGAAAGCGAGATCGACGACCGCCATAAGAACATAGCGTATGCCGTGCAGGATGCTTGCGAGCTCGCGATGTTGAACGTCGTGCGCATGGCGGTGGAGAAAACGCGATGCCGGAATCTCTGCCTGGCTGGCGGCGTGGCACTCAATTCAAAAGCTAACGGCAAAATCGCGGCTTCTGGACTAGTGGACAAAATCTTCGTTCAACCTGCTGCCTCCGACGACGGTGTCGCATTGGGAGCGGCGTTAGCGCCTTATCTCGATGGAGGGCGGCTGCCGAACAAGGCTATGCGACACGCCTATTTCGGTCCAGCCTTCGACGATGCTGCAATTGAAGTGGTGTTGCGCACTTACAAGCTGCGCTACTCGCGGGTCAATGATGCCGCAGAAGCTGCCGCGGAGTTCCTGTCTAAGGGTAAAATTTTGGGATGGTTCCAGGGAAGGATGGAATTTGGCCCGCGCGCGTTGGGCAGTCGCTCGATTTTGGCCGATCCGCGCGACCCGGAAATGAACGCTAAGGTGAACAACGCAGTGAAGTTTCGGGAGTGGTGGCGACCCTTTGCGCCGTCTTTGAAGAAGGAAGCCGCGAGCGATTACCTCGAGAGCGCAACGGATTCACCTTTTATGATCCTGACCGCACAGGTGCGGGCGGAGAAGCGCAGCGTGATTCCGGCGGTAACCCACGTGGATGGTAGCGCGCGACCGCAAACTGTCGAAAAAGAGATTAATCCGCTCTACTGGCGGCTACTCGATGAGTTCGAGAAGCGCACCGGGGTGCCGGTAATTATGAACACTTCATTCAATCTACGCGGCGAGGCCATCGTGCACACACCGACGGATGCAGTGCGAACGTTCTTCAGCTCTGGAATGGACGCGCTTGTTATCGGCAGCTTTGTGGTGGAGAAGTGATCGCGGGACATTTTCTCCGGAACCGCACGCCGTGAGACCCCGGCTTCTCGTCGTGCCCCATATCTACGCAGACGACATTGCCGTGCGCGAAATCGAGCTGGCACGACGGCTTACTTCGAGCTTCGACGTATTTCTCTTGAAATGGCGAGACGCGCTGCATGTGGATGGCAAATCGGCTTTCATCAGGCGCGTAAAGCAATTCGGCGTGGGCTTGCGTGCCGCACTCCGGTCTCGAGCGCAAGTCAAGGGACCGGATGGCCTGGAAGTCATCGAAGTTCCCGTCTGGCAGCCACTTCTGTTGCAAAGAGTGCTTGGAAGTGAAGCGGCCTTATCTGTATGCCAGTTGCGGAATCGCGGAACACTTCGCGCTCTTGTTCGAGATTTGGAAATCACCCACCTACTGATTGCTAACGAACTATTTGGAGTAGAGAGGATACGTTCCGTTCGAACTTTCTATGACGTGGTTGATTGGTTTCCTGAAGACAGTCTCTCTTCCGAGGGGCTAGCCCGAGTCCGCTCCGGACTCCGGGCTATCAGCAAGAAAGTAGATGGTGTATTCGCTGTTTCGAACCCGCTGTGTGAAAAGCTAGAACGCGACTGCGGGGTGCAAGCCGTGCCGCTGCCCAATGGCGCCAACGTGGGCGCGTTGCGTTCCGTAGCACCGGCAAAAATATCAGCATTGCGACAACGCCTAGGAGTTGCGGAAAACTTTGTCATCGGATACATCGGCAACCATGGTTCGTTTACGGGCGTGGATCTCGCGGTGAACGCGTTTCTCTTAGCCCGGCCGCGCATACCGAACGCGAAGCTGCTGATTATCGGTCCGGCCGATACTTGGAGGCACCTATTAGAGGCAAATCGGACGCAGGGAGTCGTCGCGACAGGAAGTATCCCGCCCTCAGAAATTGCCGAGTATTTCAATTCAATCGATATCGGGTTGCTGGCTCAAGGAAAAAGCACGGGCACGGACTTCGCTTTCCAAATCAAAATGGTTGAATACAGCGCGTGCCGCAAGTGCGTTGTGTCTACTCCACTTCTAACCTGGCAGAAGCTGGCATGGCCCAACATCATTCTCGCCGAGCCAAATGTGAAAGCGTGGGCCGATGCTTTTGTCCAGGCGCGTTCGTTGTCTTGGCAACCTGAGTGGGATCGCTTCGCCGAAGCCTATGACTGGGAGGTACTCGCGGACAACGCGGCGACGAAGATTATGGGCGGAGTGAACGCTGAACTGATATGCGCATCCTGACGGTTTTCGGTACGCGCCCGGAAGCAATCAAAATGGCGCCAGTAATTCGCGCCGCGAAGGAAGCCGGGATCGCGACCAGTGTGTGCGTTACAGCCCAACACCGTGGAATGCTGGATCAGATGATGGAGGTGTTTGGGATAAAAGCAGATTTCGATCTGGATCTAATGCAGGACAACCAGTCGCCGCTGTCGGTGGCCGCGCGCGTTTTTGAAACATTGGCGCCGGTGATACTTTCCGTTCAACCTACGTGGTTATTGGTCCAGGGAGACACGACGACCGCCTTTGCAGCGACGTTTGTTGGTTTCCAACATCGCGTGCGCGTTGGCCACGTAGAAGCAGGGCTCCGCACGGGTGATAAGTGGCAGCCTTTTCCCGAAGAAATGAATCGCCGTCTCGTGACG
>DATBYP010000016.1:0-4929 GCA_036513675.1 Candidatus Acidiferrum sp. | reverse complement strand
GATCCTTTACTATCGCTCTGATGGATGGACTGCCGGGAACACCATCGGCAGTTGGAACAATGTGGATACCACTGCCTGCGGCGGCGGCCTGGGCAGGCCGGGGGATGGAATCTTCCTCTACCCCCCTGGTCCGATCGCCTCAAGCGAGTCCGCACCCGGGATTCGGCTTAAGGCCATTCGTGACGGCATTCAAGATTACGAATACGCGCAAATTCTCAAGAACCTGGGGCAAGTCCGCTTCGTGAACTCCACGATCGTGCCCATCGCTACGAGTTGGAGCGACTGGAGTCATGACCCGAACGCGCTGGAAGCTGCACGCCTGCAACTAGGCCAGCAGCTCCATCAGCTTTCTCCTCCCTAGCGAATGGTTTGTGCTTAAGCCCATTCTTAAGTCTTGTCGAAAATTTCTCCGCGGGAGCAAACATTGGCTGGGACGAGAAAATATGACTTTCTATAGGAGCGAAAAATGACAAGGTGTGATGTAGCAATCATCGGTGCAGGGCCTTATGGACTATCCGCGACCGCTCATTTGCGCGCGGTCAAAGGTCTGGACGTGCATGCGTTCGGCGAGCCCATGTCTTTCTGGCAGCGCAACATGCCGGTAGGAATGTTGCTCCGCTCGGGGTGGGCAGCATCGCACATTCCCGACCCAAACCAGTCATTGACCCTAGAAGCATTCCGAGCTGCAAGCCGCAATCACTTTTCCACGCCTGTACCACTCGACCGCTTCGTCGACTATGGACTTTGGTACCAGCGTCAGGCAGCACCTGACCTCGATCGACGGAAGATCGCCCGCATTGAGGCTGATGCAAAAGGTTTCCGGCTTACCCTCGAAATGGGTGAGGCGGTTCTTGCACGCCGCGTGGTCGTTGCTGCCGGCATCGGTTCATTCGCTTGGCGCCCGCCACAATTTGCAGGCCTGCCGAATTCGCTAGCGTCGCACACATCTGAACATCGTGATTTCCGAAAGTTTGCCGGAAAACAAGTACTCGTGATCGGAAGTGGTCAGAGCGCACTGGAATCGGCGGCATTGCTGTACGAGAGCGGCGCTGAAGTCGAAGTCGTAGCCCGGGCGCGCCAGATTAACTGGCTTGGGGGACTGGTCTCCAGGACGATTCAGCAGGGTCTGGGCTCCAGAGTCTCAAAGCTCCTCTACGCACCCACCGATGTTGGTCCTGCCGGCATCAGCCAGATTGTGGCCCGGCCTGACTTAGTTAGGCGTTTCCCGCGTCCAGCGCAGGACTGGCTGCGCAAACGATCGATCCGGCCGGCCGGAGCGCGTTGGCTGGTAAGTCGGCTTCAGAACGTGCCCACAAAACTCGGACATTCCATCATTTCCGCTTCTCCTTTTGGCGAGCGCGTGAGAGTCCGGCTGGATGACGGCAGCGACAGAACCATCGACCATGTTTTTCTGGGAACCGGATACCGAGTGGACGTTTCCAAATACGATTTCTTTGCTCCGGAGCTGGCAAAGTCCATAAGTCATTTCCAAGGATACCCTCGGCTCCGTGAGGGCTTCGAAACGTCCGTGCCGAAGTTGCACATTCTCGGGGCGCCAGCCGTTTGGAGTTTCGGACCCTTGATGCAATTTGTCGTCGGTACACATTACGCTTCTCGCGCCCTTTTCCGCTGCATTGCCGGAAAAACTACGCGGGATCGCGTTCTCGTCGGCGAACCAATCGGCGCCGAGGTCGGATAGTCCGCTATGTGGGTTCAACCGCTGAAAACCGCACGACATTTTGTCATGCACCGGTCTTCTTCCCATGACTGAAACGACAGGAGCATTGGTAATAGGGGGAAACCTCAATGGTCTTTCTATCGCTAGGAGTTTGGGCCGCCGCGGAGTGCCCGTTTGGGTCACAAGCCCGCCCAACATAAAGCTGGCCAGCTATTCTCGCTACACGCGACGGACTTTGCCCTGGCCGAACGGAGATGGCGAACAACAAGCGGCCTACCTGTTGCAGCTCGCCGAACGGTACCAACTTAACCAGTGGGTGCTGTTTCCAACCAGCGACGAGTCGGCCGCCTTGCTCTCGAAGTTCCACACGGTGCTCTCTCGCCGATTTCGTGTATCAACCCCTACTTGGGATGTCTTGCGATGGGCATACGATAAGCGTCTTACCTACCGGTTGGCCGCTGAGCAGCAAGTTGACTACCCGTACACAATCTATCCGGGAAGTGAAGCGGATCTCGAGACCGCTTCCTACGCGCTCCCCGCGATCCTCAAACCGGCGACGCATGCCACCATCAATCGATTCACGGCGGATAAGGCCTGGCCCGTTGCGAATCGCGAAGACCTTCTTGCACGGTACCGCCAAGCCCGGGAGTTGATTCCCCCAGATTTGATTCTCGTCCAGGAGCGGATTCCTGGCGGCGGCGAATCCCAGTTTTCGTACGCGGCGCTCTGCTGCGACGGACAGCCGATTGCTTCTCTCACTGCGCGCCGTACGCGGCAGTACCCGATCGATTTCGGCTATTCAAGTTCCTTTGTCGAAACTCTCGATGTCCCAGAGATCGTGGGCCCGTCACGGCGTCTGCTGGCCGCAATTCGATACACGGGACTAGTTGAAGTTGAGTATAAGCTTGATGCCCGAAACGGACGCTACAAGCTTCTGGACATCAATCCAAGGCTTTGGACATGGGCAACGCTGGGCGCACGCGCGGGTATCGATTTTCCCTACCTCCTCTGGCAAATGATTACGGGGACGCCTGTGCCGGAACAAACAGGGCGCACCGGCGTTCGCTGGGTCCGTATGATTACGGACGTCCCGGCCGCTATTCACGAAATGCTCCGTGGTCGCTTAAGTCCCGGGGAGTACGTGCGCTCTTTGCGTAGCCCCGTCGAGTTCTCCGTAATGACTCTAGACGATCCTTTGCCTGGATTAGTGGAGTTGCCCCTTTTTGCCTACAAACACCTTCATAACGGATTCAAGGGCCTACGCGGGAGCGTGCCCCTGAAAGTTGTAGGGGTGAGCAGCGGTTCAGGCCCGGCACGTTAGGCAAACATGCCGCTATTTATGCCGCGTGAAGCGCAATTCAGTTATTGCAGCAATGTCGAAACTGGAACGTAAATGACCCAACCAACGGTTGTAATCAGCTTGGATCTGGAACTCAGTTGGGGCATTTTCGATCTCTCGTTTGACGACGATACACTCGAGATGGCCCGATGGACTCACGACATCGGCGCACCACGTTTGCTGAATCACCTCACAGGCAACAGCCTATCGGCAACTTGGGCCGTGGTTGGTGCCGTGATGCGCCCGTCCTTGCCTGAGGTCTCCGGTCTGCCAGAAGTAAACTATCCCCACTTCCCCAAGCCTTGGTTCAGCTATGTCCCCAAAGAAGGGAACGAATTGACTCACCCCGAATGGTTCGGCGCGCGCTTGGTAGATATGATCAGGTGCGCAAAGCCTGAGCAGGAAATTGGATTTCATTCGTTTTCCCACGTCCCTTTTGGATGGCCGGGCATGACGCGGGAACGAGCAGTTGCTGAGTATCGTTTGTGTGCCCAGACCGCGCGAGAACTTGAAATCCCGACAACGAGTTTCGTTTTCCCGCGGAACTCAGTTGCTTACCTACCTGAGCTTCGAGATGCGGGGTTCACCACTTTTCGCGACGCTGATGAATTGTCGGTTCGGTTTGCGAGCAACAAGCTGACCTCCCTCGCCATGGTATGGGCAGATTTCGTTGGACTATCACCATGCATGGTCGAACCTTCACTCAAAGAAGGACTCGTTTCAATTCCAGGATCGCTATTGATCCGATACGCGGCCGGCTGGCGCAAGTACATACCTGATTCCAGTCGGTTGCGGCGGCTGAGAAAAGGATTGGAACGAGTGCGTCGAAACGGAGGTGTCTTCCACGTCTGGTTCCACCCGGAGAATCTTTATGCAGAGTGGCCGCGCCTTGAAAACGTTGTCGCCCGTTTTCTGGAGGAACTCGGCGTCCTGGTGCGCAACGGGGAGGTAAGATGCTTGACGATGGGACAGCTTGCCAGCGAATTCCTAAGGAAATCTGCAGTTAATCGGGATTGTAATTTGAGTCCGGCATACGCGGACACTGTGTGCGTAGATTGCGCGACGCCGGATCGCGAGTTGACGGCCCGTTTCTGACTCTAAGGGAGGCCACGTGGCGGTTCCGTTTCACAAAGGAATTGCTCACGAGCGCTCGTGATGGACTACGGGAAAATTCCTACGGAGCAAGCTGATGGAGCAGTTGCCCCAATTGCAGCCGTGCAGCTTCCAGCGCGTTCGGGTCATGGCTCCAGTTGCTCCAACTCGTAGCAATGGGCACGATCGTGGTGTTCACGAAGGGGACTTGCGCAAGGTTCTTGAGAATTTGCGCGTATTCGTAATCTTGAATGCCGTCACGAATGGCCTTAAGCCGAATCCCCGGAGCGGACTCGCTGGAGGCAATCGGACCCGGCGGATAGAGGAAGATACCGTCGCCCGGTCTGCCGAGCCCGCCACCGCAAGCGGTGGTGTCCACATTGTTCCAACTGCCGATAGTATTTCCGGCGGTCCATCCGTCAGCGCGGTAGTAAAGGACTCCCGTCGCGCCTTGCGTCCAATTCAAGAAACCCGCCTGGATGCGCTCGTTGATGGGAGGATAGTCCACCATCCATTCCGGAGCGTTGCCGAACCCGCTGTTGCAACTGGTGTAGCTCCAGAGGTCACCATGGGTAAAGGGCAGCGCGGGCCACTGTTGCACGGAATCAAGCAGCACCCAATGGTCGATGGCGCTGCGCCCATCGCCCTCGTTGAAGAGATTAGGGTCCGGGGTGTTGAGGGTCATCATGGTTTTGACGCTGCGATTGGCGGCATGAGCGTTCAATCCCATGGTTTTGAGGGCGCTATAAGCGCCGGAGCAGCCAATCAATTCGTCCGCGAGGTAGAAGTCCAGACCCAGGCCTGCCGGGAAATTGGCCGC
>DATBYP010000015.1:0-17417 GCA_036513675.1 Candidatus Acidiferrum sp. | reverse complement strand
GCCGGACTCTTGCTGCGCACGCTGCAGAATTTGCGCAGCGTCGATGTTGGATTCGATTCCCACAATGTCTTGATTTTCGGAATCGACCCGACGCTGGTTGGTTACAAAGGCTCGCGGGTGGACGCCTTCTACCGCGACTTGCAGGGGCGCCTCTCCGAAATACCGGGCGTGAAATCGGCAAGCTATTCGATGGGTCCTCTTCTGAGCGGTGGCCTGATGGTCACCATGTTTCACTGGCCGGGCACGCCACCGGATCAAAGTTCCGAAGCGGACGTACTCCCGGTTGGGCCGAATTTCTTCGAGACGCTGCACATTCCATTTCTCGCCGGCCGCGGGTTCAGCGCTTCCGATTTCAAGCTGTCCGCTTCGAACAGCGAAGCGGCTCCAACTTCGGCGCCGACGCCGGTGATTGTGAATCAGGCGTTCGTCGAGAAATATGTTGCCGAGGAATATCCGCTCGGGAAGCATTTTGGCGAATCGCCGGGAGACGCGAACGGTCCGGCGAGCCCCGGCTACGAAATCATTGGCGTCGTGCGCGATACAAAGTACAACGATCTGCGGCGTGAAATCCACGCCATGATGTACACCCCGCAGAGCGCCGGGGGAGCGTCATTCGAATTGCGTACGGCGGCCGATCCGCAGGCCATTCTTCCCGCGATCCGCGAAGTAGTGGCGCAAGTAAATACGAACTTGCCACTCTTCGACGTGAAAACGGAATCGGAGCAAATCGACCGGCTGCTGTTTCAGGAGCGGCTGGTCGCGCGGCTCTCCGGCTTCTTCGGTTTGCTGGCGCTGGTGCTGGCGTGCGTGGGATTGTACGGACTGCTTTCCTATGAAGTCTCGCGGCGCACACGCGAAATCGGAATTCGCATGGCCCTCGGCGCGCCACGGGAAAGCGTGCTCAAGCTGGTCTTACGCCAGGGAATTGTGCTGGCGATTGTTGGAGCCGCCGTGGGCATCGGCGTGGCGTTGGGCGTAACGCGCTACCTGACCTCGATGCTCTACGACGTCCACGCCAACGATCCTCTAACGATGATTGCCGTCGCCGTACTCCTAACGATTGTGGCGCTAGCCGCATGCTACATTCCAGCTCGCCGCGCAATGCGTGTCGATCCCCTGGTGGCACTGAGATACGAATAGACGATTCAGAATGATTGCGGCAATGTCCCGCTTGGCATCGAATCCCGCGTGAGCAAACATCGTGTCAGATTGTTTGCGAATGCGCTGCTCGTATTCACGGAACGAAATGCCGAGCATTTCCGCGCGACCGCGACGCGTTTTCTCATGTTGGGAATGTTGAGGCGCAATCTTTTCCGTTGATGGGTTACGCGGAGGCCGCGCGCGCGGCACGAGGCTGCGGCTCCGCTTTTATTTCGCAGCGCGAGCCGCACTCGTTGGAAAAAACACGCGTGAACTCCGCGCCGAAATAGAGGATTTGCGCAGAATAATAAATCCACGCGAGGATGATCACCACCGAGCCGGCCGCTCCGTAGGCGGACATCGTTACGCTCTTGGCGATGTAAAAGCCGATCAGGAACTTGCCGGCGGTGAAGAGCAGGGAAGTGAGCGCCGCACCGATCCACACATCGCTCCAGGCAATTCTTACGTCCGGGAGGAACTTGAAAATCAGAGCCATAAGCGCAGCGATAAAAATCAAAGAAAAAATAAAATCGATGGCATGGAGCGCAGCGGGCGGGATAGGCAAAAAGTTAGAAGCATAGGTGGCAACCGCGGTTAAGGCGGCGCTGAGCAACAGCGATACGAGCAGCAAGAATCCAATACCCAAAACCATGCCAAAACTTAGGAACCTAGACCTGATCAGGTTCCAGACGCCGGTCTTAGACGTGGTATCCACTCTCCAGATGGTGTTCAGCGCGTCCTGCATTTCGGTGAAAACTCCGGACGCGCCCAATAGCAAAATAGCGATCCCGAAGATTGTAGCAATCACCCCGTGCGCGGGTTTGTGAGCTGACTGAATCATGGTCTGTACAGCTCGCGCGCTCTCCGAACCAACTAGGCCTTGGATTTGTCCCATGATCTGGCCTTGTACCGCTTCCGCACCGAACACAAAGCCGGCGATGGCGATCGCGATGACCAGGAGCGGGGCGAGAGAGAAAATTGTGTAATACGCGAGGGCGGCACCCATGCGGGGAGCTTTGTCCTTGCTCCATTCGGAATAAGTGCGCTTGAGCAACTGGAAAATGGTCTTGGGGCGCAACAAAAAACGCTGCTTCGCTGCGCGTTGACCAGCCGTGGGCGGTTCGCGCTGCGGTTCGCGCCGGCGTGGCTGCTCCGTCTGACCGTGCTGTTCTGGCGATATTGTCTCGGGAGCGGCTGGTTCTTCCAGTCGCGTGCCGAATCGATTTTGAGGCATTTCAAGCTTCCCCAACCGTGCTAGGGCAAGGAGACCTTGATTCGCGGCGAGGGGCCATCCGGTGAAAGCACGAAAGGTTTGGCCCGGTCACCTTAGTGCACCGTATTTCAAAATCCTCCGGGCACCCCCTCCCCCTATTTTTGTAAGTGCGGATTCTAAAGGGGCTTATAGGGACGGTGTCTGTAAGTGCGGATTCTAAAGCACTTATTTGTACAAAAATAATGCAAAATCGGGCGTTCCTGGTAAGTGCGTATTTTAAAGGACTTAATGCAAACGAACTCCCGCGCGCCGGGAGTCTTGCTCTCGGTTTTTTCCTTTGCGAAGAAGAGGCCAGGCGGCAAGAAAAAAGCGGCAGTTGTCTGCCGCTTTGACCTAAGTTTACCTAGGAATAATTCTAAATGATTCTATCGCAGATGTCAACAAAAAACTGAATGAAGGTAGGGAGCAACGCAGAGAGCGCCTAGCGCGCGGCTGCCGCGGCGGCGGGTACGGAAACCTTGACGGTGGTACCGTCTTTGCTGGACTCGATCTCCAAAGTTCCGCCGAGTTGCGAAAGACGTTCTCTCATGCCCAAAATGCCGACGCCAACGACCTGCTTGCCATGGCGGGAGTCCGCCAATAATTCCGGCGGCATTCCTTTTCCATTATCGCGGATCTCCAGGCGTACGGTTTTGTCCGCGCGCGCCATTTTGATATGGGCTTGCTTGGCGCCGGAATGGCGGCGAATATTGCTGAGCGATTCCTGAATTACGCGAAAGAGGGCGAGCTCAACGGGCTGGGGCAGACGGCCGATTTCTCCGGCAATTTGAAGGTTTACTTCTATCTTGGCGCGGGACGCAAAACCTTCCACCATCCAGCGTGTTGCGGAAATCAAGCCGGCTTCGTCGAGCAGCGGGGGATGCAGAAGCTGCGAGAGCGTGCGAACTTCCTGGAAGCACTCGTCGATCCACTGAGAAGTTTCCACTATGGTTTTTTCATGGGACTTGAGGTTTCCCGACTTGACCAGGGTATCGAGCTGCAGCTTTGCGGCTGCCAGCTTCTGGCCGGTGGAATCGTGCAATTCGCGTGCGATACGGCGGCGTTCTTCATCCTGCAACGTCATTAGATAAGCAGAAAGGCGGCGCAAGGTTTCTTCGGACTGTTTGCGGTCGGAGATGTCGGTATTGATTTCGAGAATCACGGGCTCGGCATCACCTTGCTGGAGCAAAGCCCAGCGGCTATTGAGGGAACGGCGCTCACCGGTTTTTGTGGTGTGGACCAGTTCTCCTTCCCAGCGACCTGTGCGGCGGAGCTCTTTCTCGATCTCCGCAAAACTACGGGGGAACTCGGTACGCAGGAGTTGATGGGTGGTCTTACCGAGCGCGTGCTCTTTGTTCCAACCATACATTTCCTCGGCGCCGCGATTCCAGAATAGAATTTCGCCAATCAGGGTACGTACGATTACCGTATCGTGCGCAAGATCGAGCAATGCGGCCTGTCGCTCGAGGGCTTCTTTGGATTTTTGGCGCTCGGTTACGTCGTCCATGGAGAGAAAGATCAAAGGTTGCCCATTACTCAATTCGATGCGGCGGGCATTCAGAATCATTAGGCGTTCGCCGATATGGTCAAAATTGTGGCGCACTTCGAAATCGTCGACGCGGGAATTCTTTTGCGTGATGCTCTCGAGCAATGTTCGGAGACCGGGGATATCCCACTGCCGGTTGCCTAGCTCGAAGATGGGACGATTGACGGTTTCCGCGGGCGAGACTTTAAAGGCGTGGTAAAAGGCAGGGTTGGCCACAAGTACGCGGAGACTGGCGTCCAGAATCAAAATGGCTTCGCGAGCCGTTTGGATCAGAGTGTCCGCATACGCGCGAGTCTCCTCAACCTGACGCTTAAGAGCGTCAATTTCCAGGAAAGTGATGACGGCGCCCTCGACTTTGTTTTCGGCCGTTTTGTAAGGGCGGGTGCGCAGCAAATGCCATACGCCTCCCGTGTCGCGCACTTCTTCCTCCTGGGGAGTGCCGGTCGAGATGGTGTGGCGGGCTACTTGTTCGAGATTGTCTACCTGCATATTTGGCCGAATCTCGCCCAAGTGCCGCCCGATGTCGCTCGGAAGCAGGTTTAGGAGCGTTTGGGCCGCCGGGGTGAATCTGCGGATACGAACGTCGTTATTGACGATGACCACAGGAATGTTGACATTGGCCAAGACGTTGAGTAGATCGTTGTTGGCGACACTGAGCTCGATGTTGCGGTTCTGCAGCTCTTCATTGACGGTGGTGAGTTCCTCATTACTGGCCTGCAGCTCTTCCTTGGCTGTTTCCAATTCCTCGTTGGTGCTCTGCAGTTCTTCGTTGGAGGAGAGCACTTCCTCGTTGGCGGTCTTGAATTCTTCGGAGGTGGTTTCGTGTTCTTCGATGAGGGATTGCAACTGGCCGCGGAGTTGCCTTATCTCGCGAGTCAAGCGTTCATTCTGACGCGCCAGAGGAAGTCCTTTGCGGGCCGCCTCGGCCACCGCACGCTTGGAGGGCGCCGCTCCAGAAGACTTGGCAGGCGCGTCCTGGAACACGATTATATAAAAAAGCTCCTGCGTGATCTCGGCATGGACGGGGATCACTTCAAAATTTATTTCGTGGGTGCCCCCATCGGATTGAATGGAGACACCTTCCTTACGGACGGGGACATTTTCCTTTTTTGCGGTTTGGAGCGCAGCGCGTAAATCGATGAGCAAGCCTTCACGGGCCATTTTCGACAAACTGAAGGTAGGATGTCCGGCTGCGGGCTCCAGATAGGCGCCGGTCTTGCCGCGAAACTGTACGATCTCCATTTCCGAATTGACCACGATGCTGGCGGGGACGAAGCGGTTGACCAGTTCGCGCTCGACTTCTTTTTCAATGCCGAGGCCAGCCGTAGGAATCTTGGAGGATTTGGCATCCGCGCGGCGGCGCAGGGAATAATCCACGCCGGTGAAATAGGTGACCAAACGCGCGCCGGCGGCCTTCTTTTGATAAATCTTGTACTTTTTTTCGACCAGAGTGAAGTAATCGGAGAATACGCCCAGACTTTCAGCGCCGCCGAGCATCAAGTAAGCGCCAGGCTTGAGTGCGTAATGCATGGTGGGGATAACGCGCTTTTGCAACTCGGGGCCGAGATAGATAAGCAGGTTGCGACAACTGACCAAATCCAGATTTGAGAAAGGGGGATCTTTGGCGATGTTTTGTTTAGCAAAGATACAAACCTCGCGGACGGATGGGATGACCTGGTAGCCTCGCTCGGCGCGCACAAAAAAGCGCTTCAGGCGGGCAGGGGGCAGGTCCGCGACGACAGATTCGAGATAAATGCCGGCTCGTGCGCGATCCAGCGCATCCTCGCTGACGTCGGTGGCGAAAATTTGAATAGCCCTGGAATTTGGAGCCGCCGAGACATTGGCGTTATTGGTCCCCACGTACTCCAACAGGGCTATGGCCATGGAGTAGGCCTCTTCGCCGGTGGAGCAGCCGGGAATCCAAACGCGAATGGGCCAATCGACAGGCTTGCGATTCTTTACAAGCGATGGAAAAGCGTGTTTGCGCAAAGCGTCGAAGGCGCCAGGGTCGCGAAAGAAGCCGGTGACATGGATAAGAACGTCGCGATAGAGCTCTTCGAGTTCCTTGGGCGTGCGCCTGACAAATCGCAGATAGTCTTCCAGACGGTCGACGCGGTTCAGAACCATACGTCGCTTGATGCGGCGCTGGAGAGTGCTCTGCTTGTAGTGAGTGAAATCCACGCCTTTGGAGTCGCGAAGCATGGCGAAGAGCGCATGAACGTCGCTCGGCGAGGCAGGGCCCAGAAGCTCATCGGGGCGCGTAGGAACTCGCGCGATGTAAGGATGCTTCTCGATTCTGGAGAGCTCTTCGGCTATGGCTTTGGGAGGCAGAACGAAATCGACGCAGCCGGCGTCCACGGCACTCCCGGGCATGCTGGAGTACTTGGCAGTTTCCTGGTCCTGGGCAAGCGTAATGCCGCCAACGGCTTTGATGGCGAGGCAGCCGGAAGTACCGTCGGAAGCGGTCCCGGAGAGAATTACGCCAATAGCGCGATCCCCGCAGTCCTCCGCTAAGGAAACAAAAAAGTGATCGATGGGACGATGCAGGCCGTGCGTAAGACTCCTGGCGGATAAGCGCAGAATTCCATCCCGTATAACCATGTCGGAATTGGGGGGAATGACATAAACATGCCTGGGCTCTACAGCCATGCCATCGCTGACTTCGCTCACCGGAATTCTGGTGGTGCGGGAAAGAATCTCTTGCAATGCACTGTGGTGAGTAGGGTCGAGGTGCTGCAGGAAAATGAATGCCATGCCGGTGGTGTCCGGCAGGTTGGCCAGCAATGCGGAGAAGGCTTCCAGGCCGCCCGCGGACGCGCCCACGCCGACGACCGGAAAGAGTTTCTCTAGAGGGGAGCGATTTCTTTGCGTGACAGTGGGCGCAGGCGAAGGCGAACGAGTTTTGCGCTTCCGAGTTGAAGGCTTCTTCACCTTGAAGACTCCACGCAACCGGAGGACTCGATGCGAGAGCGCAAGCGGTTGAGGTCAGTACCGCAGATCCTGACTTTGAGAATGGATACTAATTCCGTGGGTACGATGGTGTCAATGCAATGCGGACAATCGGGCTGATTCACTCTGCGCGAACCAGTGTTTTGTCGCCAGTTTCCTGGCAGTAAATGATGTAGTCGCCGGGCTCGGAGGCCATGAGGATTTTGACGCGCCGATGGGCAGCTTCGAGGGTTTCGGCGGCGGCCCGCCAGATCAACTGGCCGTCGTTTTCCACCCGAAAGATGTCCAGGTGCGGGAAGGTGGTGTTCAAGGGAGGTGGTTTATACCACAAACGTTACGGAATGGATGTACAAAGCTAAACACAACGTGGCCTTCGGGACGCCGGTGCGCGAATCAGGCTTCGACGAAGGGAAAAGCACGTTCCTCGGGCGAAGATCGCCCTCGGAATAAGAGTAGAAATCTTTTTCTGCGCTGCGTTCAGGCGTGCCCTGTGACGGGTTAGGGCGCTGCGGAGATCCACCACAAAACTCTAGCTATGATGCGCCAGCCGGAGCTTTTGCCGAGGACGACGGCTTGGTACTCGCGGTTTTCGGACTCGAGAACGTCGAACTTCGGATAACGGCGCAGGCGAGAGACACACAGGCCTTTTTCTTCGCTGGTCACAATTACGATTTTTCCGTCAAGATTCGCGCGATCGGTCTGCGAGGAATCGACGGCGGCGATATCGCCATCGTGGATCAACGGCTCCATGGAACGCCCGCGCACGCGAAGGAGGCTCGTATAGCCGGGATTGGGGCACCACTCCACCGGAGCGCCCATCACCTCGCGCGCGGGAATATAATTTAGATTGCCGTGGCGATCGCCCTGGCCACCATGCGTTCCGACCGTGGCTTGCAAAACGGGAATGGGGACTATCTTTTGTCTGCGGGCGCTTTCCTGCCTTAGGCCGCTCCCCGCTGCGGCCAGTTCCATCTGTTCTTCCAGACGCGGGGGAAATTGCTTACGTTCGCGTTCGGACATGACGGGCATCACGTCGCTGCTTTGCAGGCCTGCACGGCCCCAGTAGAACCAGCAGTCCTGTTTGCCAGCAAGTTTGCCAAGCTCGACGTAGTAACGTGCGGTAGGGGCGAGCTGTCCGTTCTCCCATCGCGATACGGTCATGGCGGAACAGTCGAGCTTTCTGGCGAGCTCTCCTTGCGAAACGCCCAACTTTTGGCGGAGATTTCGGATTTGCTCGGCCCACTCCGTGGGGCCGTGATCCTTTCGCTTTCTTTTGGCCATTCGGTTCCTTCGCTGCGTAAGCAGCTTCACTCGACGAGAACAGGGCGCGCTTTCAGATCCGCGAGCAGAGCGACGACGTTCGCGTACGCGATCATCTCACCCTTCCACTTGTGCCGCTCGCATGAATGGTGGCTAACGCTCTGGTATTCGAGTTGCGCTTCTTCAAACTTCTGGGTGACCTGATCAATCGCGCTTTGCAATGCGTTGCGCAAAGCATCGCGATTATCCGGGGGATCCTGCCCGCGACCGGGACCGGCGTTACACTCGCCAGCTTCATGGAAAGAGAAATCGCCAAGTAACGCGAGTACATCGGAAATGTGGCCAGGGTTCACGCCGACAAGTGTGACAACGCGCCGAGTGGAAGGTTTATCGCGATAATAAAGGGGACGACGCCGCATATTCACCTGCTGCGACCCCGAAAGGTAGTGTAGCGACAAGGGATGGAAGTGTCTATAGGTATCGGCGGCAGGGAAGGGGAGGGAAGAGGGAAGTTTTCCAGAGGGAGAGAGTGGAAGGGCGTTGCAAAGGGTAACGCGCTCGATGTACCATCAGCGTTAAGCCGCTTGATGCGTTACTCGCGTTTCGCGGCTACTCCATTACCCGAGAACTTCTATGAACGGCGTGCAAGACAATCAGGTCCCCAATCAGATCCCCGATTTGCGGTGTCTTCCTTCGCTTTGCCGAGGCATCTACAATCGCGTAGCGCAAAAGGTGGGATGCGATCCGTCCTACGTTAGCCGCGTGGCGCGCGGCGAGCGCAACTCCGAAGCGGTATCGGAAGCTTTGCGCGCGGAGATTCAGCTCACCTGGGCGAAAGCGAGCGAAGGTGTTGCTGCGGAACCCGCGGACAAGAGCTTGAAGCGAAAAGCACGCGCGGCTACCGCTTAATTCCCACGTCGAAATCCTGACTCCAATTGCGTGGAGTGGTGATGGCGTAGAAGTTTGCCCAAAAATCGCGGCGAAGCGGCGGTTTGAGGCGCGGTCCAGCAAAGCCTGCATTCAAATACCCTAACAGCCTTATCACCATGAAGGGGTTGGTGTGCAAACTCGAAGGAGGCGAAATATTTTTTTGCCAACCAAGAATAGGAGTGCAGATATGTCTAGCGAATGGGAAATGAGGCGCAATGCGCGTGACGGCGGGTCGCAAGCGCAGGCGCTGCAGCGCTGGGGAATGTTGCTCGGGGGCGGCGCACTGGCGGTGTACGCCTTGACGCGCCGGCGGCCCGCGCTTGCGGCGGCCGGCGGTCTGATCGCGTACCGCGGAGCGAAATTGGGGACGACGAAGTTTCACGCGAGGGCGAGCTTTGCGATTAATTGTTCGCCGGAAACGGCTTACCGAATGTGGCGAGCTCTCGAAAACTTGCCGATTTTCATGCGTCACCTCGAATCTGTGCGCGAGCAGGGCGACGGGCGATCGGAGTGGACGGCGATCGGTCCGATGGGTAAGCGGCTGCGATGGAGATCGCAGATCACTGAGGACCGCGAGAATGAATTCTTGGCGTGGAGGTCGACGGAGGATTCCGATTTTCAGAATTGGGGATCCGTGGAGTTTCGACGCGCGCCCGGGAACCGCGGGACGATTGTGACCGCGGAAATGGAATATACGCCGCCGGCCGGCGTGCTGGGGAAAGCGGCGTTGGCAATTTTCGGGAAAGACCCGGAGTTCACTATGCGCGAGGACCTGCGCCGGTTCAAGGCGCTGATTGAGATGCACGAAATTCCAACGACCGAGGGACAGCCGCACGGGCCGCGCTCGGCGGTGGTATCGACGATCCATAAAGTGTACCCAGAACATCGCAAACCATCGGAGTACGAGGCCCGCGAACGTGTGGCCGCGCAAAGGAGAGCGTCATGAAGGCAGTTTGTTGGATGGGCACCGAGAAAATGAGCGTGGAGACTGTTCCCGACCCGAAGATTTTGAATCCGCGCGACGCGATTGTGCGCATCACGAGTACGTGCATCTGCGGATCGGACCTACATTTATATGGCGGCTACGTACCCACTATGGAGCAGGGCGACATCATGGGCCACGAGTTCATGGGCGAAGTTGTGGAAGTGGGCTCAGGCGTCGATCAGGGGAAGTTGAGAGTGGGCGATCGCGTGGTGGTGCCGTTCACTATCGCCTGCGGGAACTGTTTTTTCTGCCAGAACCAACTGTGGTCTTGCTGTGACAATACCAATCCGAATGCTTGGATCGCGGAAAAGATGATGGGCTATTCGCCGTCGGGGCTTTTCGGTTACACGCACATGATGGGCGGGTACGCGGGAGGGCAGGCGCAATACGCGCGCGTGCCTTGTGCGGACGTAGGCCCGCTGAAAATTCCTGGTGGATTGCCGGACGAAAAAGCTGTGTTCCTCTCGGACATTTTTCCGACCGGCTACATGGCTGCGGAAAATTGCAATATTCAGCGAGGAGATACGGCCGCGATTTGGGGCTGCGGGCCAGTTGCGCAGTTTGCGATTCGCAGCGCGTTCATGTTGGGTGCGGAGCAGGTGATTGCGATTGATCGCGTTCCAGAACGGCTGCAAATGGCGAGAGACGGCGGGGCACAGACTATCAACTTCGAGGAAGTGGACAGCGTCGTCGATGTGTTGAAAGACATGACCGGCAACCGCGGGCCGGACTCCTGCATGGACGCGGTGGGCATGGAAGCCAGCGGACACTCGCTCTTTTTCGCGACGGACCGCGCGAAGCAGGCGTTGCGAATCAAGATGGACCGCGCGGAAGTGCTGCGGCAGTGCATACGAGCGTGCCGCAAGGGCGGCACGGTATCGATTCCCGGCGTGTACGCGGGCTTCATCGACAATATTCCATTCGGCGCGGCCATGAACAAGGGGCTGACGTTTAAAACTGGACAGACACACATGATGCGCTACATGCGGCCGTTGCTCGAGCGCGTCGAACGCGGTGACATCGATCCAAGCTTTGTGATTAGTCATCGTGTCCCTATTGACCGCGCGCCAGAGATGTACCGCATCTTCCGCGACAAACTGGATCGCTGCACCAAAGTGGTTCTCGATCCATGGGCCGACGGGGCGCAGGCTGCATAGCTGTCGCTCTCTTCGGGTAAGAGAAAAAGGAGATTGTCATGGCTGGAATAGTTACTCGCGGACCGAAGATCGTCTCGGCGCGCTCTCATGCAGTGATTGATTACATCCATGCGGGCACGAATTTCTTCGTGGCCGCAATGTTCTGGAAACGCCACCGCCGGCGAGCAGCAAAGGGCGCGTTCGCTTTAGGAGCAGGCGTGCTGGCGAACGCGCTGATGACGGACTATCCGGGCGGCGTGTTCCGGGTTTACCCGTTCAAAGTCCACGGAATTCTGGACTATGGAGTTGCCGCAGCGAGCAGCTTGATGCCCGAGATGACCGGCGTTCGACCGCATACCCCGGAAGGCAAGTTCTTTCGCGCGCAGGGCATGGGAGAAACGGCGATCGCCGCCATCACTGATTACGATGACCATACGGGGGCACGCCGATTCCGCTGACAGCGAATTCTGCTCAACCGCAAGTCGAGAAACAACAAAAGAAGATGAAAGCGCCGCAGCAATGCGGCGCTTTCGATTTTCGTAGAGGCCCGCAAAGGCGGCGGCACGTCCGCCGCACTCCAAAGCAAGAAGCACACCGTCATGGAGATTCACGCCGAGGAGGTGTGCCTTGACTTGTGACCGCCAAAGTCACACACTCGCGCGGGTTTGGTTCGTAGATTCGTCTTTTTCGCGAGGAAACCCGAATGATGAGATGGCAGAGTTTGCATTTGAAAGTTTTCGTTGCCGTGTTCGTGCTGCTTGCGTGTTCGGCGAATATCACGACCGCGCAGAACGTGGGCGCAGGTGGTAAGACTCGCCTGGCGGTCGTTGGATTGGATCATGATCATGTGTGGAGCTTGCTGAAAGACATCGCGGGTGAGCCGTCCGCGGAACTGGTCGCCATCGCGGAGAGCGATCCTGCACTGGTTGCCCGGGCGCAAAAAAGTGCTCCAGTTGGCGTGAAGTTTTACTCGGACTACGTCGCGATGCTGGATGAGGCGAAGCCTGAAGCGGTCGTCGTGACAACGTCCAACGACAAGCATTTGGAGATCTTGCGGCAGTGCGCCAAGCGGCACATTCATTATTCAACGGAAAAGCCGATGGCTACGAACGCCAAAGACGCGCGCGAGATGGAGCGGCTGGCCGGCGAAGCGAACATCAAGGTGATGGTGAACTACTGGAACGCGTGGGTGGCGCCTAGCCACGATCTGTTTCATCGCGTGCGCGCGGGCGAAGTCGGACCCATTCAGAAAATCATCGTGCAGTATGGACACCGCGGGCCGAAGGAGATCGGGGTTTCGCAGCAATTCGCGAGTTGGCTCTACGACCCGGTGAAGAATGGCGGCGGGGCGATTATGGATTTTGGCTGTTATGGAGCGGAACTGTCGCTTTGGTTGAAGGGACGTCCCACACGGGTGTATGCGACTACGCGAAAGTTGAAGACGGAGCAGAACAACAAAGTCGACGATGATGCGACCATTGTGCTTGATTATCCGGACGCGACGGCAGTCATCGAAGCTTCCTGGAATTGGCCGTATACAAAGGATGTGGCGGAAGTGTTCGGGCCGAAGGGCAGCTTGCTGGCGCGGCATGATAGCTTGCTGCACCGCTCCGCCGAGGCGCGCGGGTCGAACGTCCCAGCGGATGGAGAGCCCGTGACGCTTGCTCCGCTGCCGAAGGAAACGAGCAATCCGATCGCGTACTTTGTCGATTGCATCCGGAATAACAAGCCAATTGAGGATCCGGTTTCGGCTCGGCTGAACGTACAGGTGATGGAGATTTTGGATGCGGCGCGGGAATCGGCGGGAACGGGAAAGCCGCAAGAATTGCGCTGAAGTCGCGCAGACCAGTCTAAAGACTGGCTACTACATGGGATTTCCGTGCCGTCCCGAGTGAAAAATCCTGTTGACTTTGTGTGCAGAATCCACAACCATACGGTTGTGGATTCTTTGAGCGTAACGTTTTCGGCTCTCTCCGACCCTACTCGCAGGTCGATCCTCGGCCGGCTTGCTGCTGGACCTGCAACCGTTGGTGAACTAGCGGGCCTTTCCACATCTCGCAGCAAGCTCTTTCCAAACACCTTGCCTATTTAGAGCGGGCGCGTCTTGTCAGGAAGCGGCGCCGGGGTCGCACCTATGTATGCACTTTGCGACCAGCGCCTTTTAGGGGAGTCTGCCGACTGGGTTGAGCCCTATCGAATTTTCTGGGAGCAGGCCTTGCATCGACTGGACCAATATCTGCGCGCGTCGCAAGCGAAAAACGAGAAACATCACGAGAAGTAGCGCGTCTAGTCTTGTAAATGTGTCCTCTCCAGGTAGCGCCGTTGCACGGCAGCCACAAATTGCTCCTTGTCCTTTTGCATTTGCCGGACGAGGGGCTGATTACCGGTTTCTTCGTGCTTGGCGGCCCAGAGAACCATTTCGGTCAGGACGGGAGCGAGATCGAGGCCCTTGGCAGTCAGCACGTAAGTTACTTTTCGGCCATCGGAGGGGTCTTTCTGCGTTGTGATGATGCCATGAGCTATCAGTTTTTTCAGGCGATCAGCCAGGATGTTCGTGGCGATTCCTTCGTAGGATTGGAGGAATTCTTTGTAACTCTGAAATCCGCGCAACATCATGTCCCGCAGGATCAGCAGAGACCAGCGATCGCCGAGCATTTCGACGGATGCGTTGAGTGGGCATCCGGACCGGCGCTTAGGAGCCGACTTCTTGGGGGGCATAGAGGATACTAGCATTTATCACTTGCGTTTTGCAAGTGACATGGGCAGACTGGCGTCTTGCAGCGGCAATTCTTCCGTACCGAATTGCGTGCGTAAGGATACATGATTAAGAGGAGCGACAGATGAGCGGAGTACGGCTTCTAGTTGGCACACGCAAAGGCGCCTTTGTGCTGACTTCGGACGGCAAACGCGAGCGGTGGGAGGTGAGCGGCCCGCATTTCGCGGGCTGGGAGGTTTACCACGTCAAGGGATCACCTGCGGACCCGAATCGGCTGTACGCGTCACAAACTAGCGGCTGGTTCGGGCAGATCATTCAGCGCTCGGATGACGGGGGCAAGACTTGGACACAGCCGGGAACGCCACCGGGCGAACGGACTACGCCGGAGGGAATGCCGAAAGGGGAGAGCAATAAATTTGTGTACGACACTTCGGCGGAAACGGGCAAGCCCCTGACTACGCACCAGTTTTACGACGGCACACAACATCCGTGGGAGTTCAAACGAGTGTGGCACCTGGAGCCTTCGCTGAGCGAGCCCGACACCGTCTACGCAGCAGTGGAAGACGCGGCGCTGTTCCGTTCGAAAGATGGCGGCAAGTCTTGGAAGGAACTTTCTGGATTGCGCGGTCATGGAACAGGGCCCAAATGGCAACCAGGCGCTGGCGGGATGTGTTTGCACACGGTTCTTCTGGATCCCAGTAATCCGCGACGGATGTACGTCGCTATTTCGGCGGCAGGGGCGTTTCGTAGTGACGATGCCGGAGAAACGTGGCGACCGATAAACCGCGGCCTGAAATCACAATACATTCCTAGCCCCGAGGCTGAAGTGGGCCACTGCGTTCATCGCATTGCGATGCACCGGTCGAAGCCGGGAGTGCTGTTCATGCAGAAGCACTGGGACGTGATGCGCAGCGACAACGCGGGGGAATTGTGGCAAGAGGTCAGCGGGAATTTGCCGAGTGACTTCGGGTTCGTGATCGACGTTCACGCGAATGAGCCGGAGACGATTTACGTTGTGCCGATCAAGAGCGACTCCGAGCATTTCGTTCCGGATGGGAAGCTGCGCGTGTACCGCAGCCGGACGGGCGGAAACGAATGGGAGGCGCTGACGAAAGGTTTGCCGCAACGGGACTGCTATGTCAACGTGTTGCGCGACGCGATGGCGGTGGACTCGCTCGATAAATGCGGCGTTTATTTCGGAACCACTGGCGGACAGGTTTACGCTTCAGCTGATGCGGGGGATAACTGGACGCCCATCGTGCGGGATCTTCCGGCAGTACTTTCCGTTGAGGTCCAGACGCTGCCATGATCCGGGTTGAACTGCCAGCACATCTGCGAGGACTGGCGCATGTTTCCGGCGAGGTGCAGGTGGAGATTAAAGGCCCGATCACGCAACGTTCCGTTGTGGATGCGCTGGAAGCGAGTTATCCAATGCTGCGCGGCACCATTCGCGACCACGTTACACAAGAGCGGCGGCCGTTTTTGCGATTTTTTGCGTGCGAGGAGGACCTTTCGCATGAGTCTATTGATGCCCCTTTGCCGGACGCGGTGATCTCCGGGAAGGAACCATTGTTGATCGTGGGGGCGATCGCGGGCGGGTAAGCAGCACTGAGGTGGGACTTTTACTGCAAAACTGAAACACGCGGGCGCAAATTCCGTTGAAACAGGGAGAGAAAATGTCGACCAGCCAAGTTGCAGAAACTAGACAATCCGTTGCCGCTCAAACCGCGCCTTCGAAGAAGGGCGTCTGGGCCGGACGCATCCTCACCGGACTAGTTGTACTTTTCCTGATTCCCGACGGCATCATTAAATTCATCAAGCCGGCCCCGGTCATCGAGGCATCCGCGCACTTGGGATTGCCCTTGAGCCTGGCCAACACCTTAGGAATCCTTGTGCTCGTCTGCACGGCCATTTACGTATTTCCTCGTACTTCGGTCCTCGGAGCGATCCTGCTGACGGGCTATCTTGGAGGCGCGGTTGCTACGCATTTGCGGGTGGGTGATCCGTTGTTCAGCCACATTCTGTTCCCGACGTATTTGGGCGTGCTGCTTTGGCTTGGGTTGTACTTGCGCGATGCCCGGCTTCGCGCGCTGATTCCGCTGCGAAGCTAACGGCATTTGCGTTGATAAGCGGCCACGGACTAATTGCAAGGAGAGCGAACGATGATTCCGAAACCAGAGTTGTTTCTTCAGGACCTGACGGTCGCACTCAGGTCGCTGACTCGCGCCAAGGGCTTGGCGATCACCGTCGTGCTCACCTTGGCGCTCGGCATCGGTGCCAACGCGGCTATCTTTACTCTGGTCCGCGGCGTGTTGCTCCGTCCGCTGGTCAATCGGGATGAGAATCGTCTGATCTACATCCGCCAGAGCGCGCCTGGCCTTGGCATCGAGAACGCCAACTTCTCGGTACCCGAAATCCAGGATCTGCGCGCCGGCATGAAATCTGTCAGCTCTATTGGCGACTTCTCGACTATCGGCTTCACCATGGTTGGCCTGGGCGATCCCCGCGAAGTTCGCGCCGGAGTTGTCGGTGGTACCTATTTCGAGGTGATGGGCTTGCACCCGGTCCTCGGGCGGCTCCTCGACATGCATGACGACGGCCCAAATGCCGCGGGCGCCGCAGTACTCACGTATCGTTTCTGGACCACTGTACTCAAGAGCGATCCCTCCGTGATCGGCAAGCAGATCCGGCTCGGCGAGCGTTCCGCGACGATCATCGGCGTGCTGGAACCCTCGGTCCCCTATCCAGCCGAAACCGAAATCATGGCCAATGTGGTCACCAGCCCGCATCATCTTTCCGCGACGATGGTCACCGGGCGCGTGCATCGCATGACCGAACTTTTCGGCCGCCTTGCTCCCGGCGCAACGCTGGAGTCAGCGAACGCCGAATTGAGCACGGTCTATTCTGCGATGATTCGCGAGCATCCCAAGGATTACGCGAAGAACGGCGACAACCGCATACATGCCGTTCTTCTGCGGGACCAAATCACCTCCGGGGCGAAAACGATTCTGTGGGTCCTGCTCGCGGCTTCAGTTCTAGTCTTCATCATTGCGTGCTCCAACGTCGCAAACCTAATCCTCGCGCGTAGCGTGCGTCGCGAAGGCGAATTAGCCATCCGCGCCGCATTGGGGGCGAGCAGCGGAGCGCTGCGTCGTACGCTCCTGGCGGAAAGCCTTCTGCTGTGTGGGGCCGGCGCGATTCTTGGTGTACTCAGCGCTCGTCCGATGGTTGCCATTCTTGCTCGCTACGCCTCGCGCTTCTCCGTACGCGCGCTCGACCTCACCATTGACGCGAGCATGCTGTGGGTTGGCGCCGGACTGGCCATCCTCGCCTCAGTTCTCCTGGCGTTTGTCCCGCGCCTTCCTTCCGCCAACGCCTCGCAGGGATTCGGACTGGCTAGCGGCGGAGTGCGCATCACCGGCAGCACCAGCCGGCGGCTGCGTATCTTCGCAGTCACACAAATCGCCGCATCCTTTATGCTCCTGGCCGGAGCCAGCATGCTC
>DATBYP010000014.1:0-3300 GCA_036513675.1 Candidatus Acidiferrum sp. | reverse complement strand
GGGTCCGAAGGATCGAAAGCAGGAATCGAAGGATCGTACGAATTAATAGTGCTGGATGTCATGTTGCCGGATAAGAAAGGGTTTGATGTTCTGCGAGAAATACGACAGCGGGCTCGAACTCCGGTTCTGATGTTGACTGCTAAGGGCGATGAATTCGACCGCGTCCTGGGCTTGGAACTTGGCGCCGATGATTATTTGACCAAACCGTTCAGTCCCCGTGAACTCGTTGCAAGAATTTCCGCTATTCTCCGCCGGTCCGGGTGGCAATCCGACAACAATGACGGGCTCAGGCCTCCCAGAATCAGGTCTGGAGATTTGGAGCTCGATCTGGCGGCGCGCATCGTCACGAAAGCTGGCGAGCCTCTGAACCTGACATCGGCAGAATTTGATTTGTTGCACATGTTTTTCGAAGCTCCGGGGAAAGTGCTCACGCGCGACAAACTCATTGAGCGTGTGCTTGGCCGAAAGTTCTCTCCTTTCGATCGCAGTATTGATTTCCATATAACGAACCTACGCCGCAAGCTTGGCCCACAGCCAAACGGAGTCGAGAGGATTCGCAGCGTTCGCGGGACTGGATATCTTTATGCATGGCCCAATGAATCATGACTAAACTGCTGTTCCCCGGTATCTAGCGACTCACTCGAAGATTGTCCTGTGCGCGTAGTCTCGCCGCGTAGCGAAACTGGTGGGAGAAGAAAGCGTTTATGAATTTCAAGTCCAAGATATTCCGCTTTCGGGATCGAGTACCCGTGCACCGCCTCTTCGTGAAAATTTTCTCCTGGTTCTGGCTGACAGCCTTGGTCATCATGGGTATTATCTTCGTCGGCCGCCGCGTGATGGATTTGAGGCCGATCGACTCATCCAGTGTGTACGCGTCTGTGGCATCCATGCTGGCCAGGGAAGCGGCGCGCGCATATGAGTCCGGTGGTCCCGCGGGATTCACTCGTTTTGCCAACAGCCTCGCTGGAGGTCACAAGAGCCAGGTTTTCCTGCTCGATGAATTCAACCAGGATGTACTATCGCGAGCGATCCCCAGGGATATCCTCCGATCGGTGAGCCAGGGGGGCAAGGATCAACTTGTCACAAAGTACATTCCGCTGTACGAACGTATTGCCGCGTATAAATTTGTTTCTAGTTCCGGACGTCCATACACGTTGGTGGTCTACGAGCACTCTCTGGCCCTTAATTTGACAGGAGGGTTGTTGAGCGCAGGAATTCCTTTCCTTCTCAGTTTGTTATTTGTGGTCACCGTGCTTTGCTTTTGGCTGGCGTATCACATTGCGGCCCCCATCCACAGTATTCAATCGGCCGCACGAAGAGTCGCGCAAGGAGATCTCAGCGCAAGAGTGCCGCACGCCGTTTCCCTGCGCCGCGACGAATTGGCCGCGCTGGCAATGGACTTCGACTCGATGGTGGAACGCATTGAAACGCTGATCCGCACACAAAGAAACCTTCTAACCTCTGTGTCGCACGAATTGCGTTCTCCCCTCGCCCGTTTGAACGTTTCGCTTGCGGTGATGCGAAAACACACGTCCCAGGAGGCGGTTGACATTTGTGAGCGTATGGAGCGCGACGTTGCGAGAATTGACGCACTGATAGGGCAGCTCTTAACACTGTCCCGGCTGGAAGCTGGCTTGCCTTTGGGAGAAAAAGAGAACGTTAACTTCACGCTGCTGGTTCAAGAGGTCGTGGCCGACGGGAATTTCGAAGCCCAATCCCACGGTAAGTCGGTGAGCCTGGAATCATCAAGTCCCGTGGTCCTGGAAACGGCTGATTCCCTAGCGCTACGAAGCGCGTGTGAAAACATTGTTCGAAACGCCATTCACTTCACCGGGCCGGGAACGGAAGTGAACGTAGCTTTAGGGGTAGACAATGCTGCTTCCAGTCGCCAGGTCTTCCTGACCGTACGCGATCAAGGCCCTGGTGTGCCGAAGGATGCATTGCAGAATATTTTTAGTCCCTTCTTTCGTGTCAACGGGCCGGGCACGCGCAGGGAAGGCAATGGGCTTGGGCTCGCAATTGCGCTCGAGGCCGTTCGGCAGCACCACGGGTCTATCACTGCTTCCAATCTCAACCCGGAGGGGCTCGAGATTAGCGTCCGATTGCCCGTGTCAGATCCCGCCGGAGCGTAATATCCTTGCTGATGCATCTACTTCACATACCGTAATTTACGGCATGATGTCGTCATATAGAAAGTAATCTCGCTCGTTCAAAGACCGCGTTCCATTCAATTCCTTGCAGAACGTCCACATATCCTCACCGCACTCCTAGTCCCGTCCAAGTAACCTCTGGCTCAGTTCCTCGAATGTTGGGCGGTCGCTTGCCGGGAAAGCGCCCGAAAATTTGATACGAGACGAGGGACACGATGAAACGCAGCGTTGTGTTGGTTTTGCTTTCCTATTCAGTCTTGGGCCTCACGGCGATTCCAGTGCGCGCACAAGAGACAAGCTCCGAAAAGAAAACCTTAGTTATAGAGCCCGGCAATGATTTCCGTGCTGCGCTCGAAAAAGGAGTGCGTCTCAAAGCTCCGGGGCAACCCATTACCGCGAGGCTGCTGGAGCCGGTCTACGCCGGAGAAGATGTTGCGATCCCGGCAGGCTCGACGATCAAGGGGCACGTTTCTGCAATTAGTACGGCTCCGATGCGCAAGCGTACTGGAAGGCTTCTGGCTGGCGATTTTACTCCGCCTAAGACCGCGCACGTAACGTTCGATCAATTGGTGTTGTCCGATGGAACGACGGTGCCGATTCACAGTGATTCCGCCGTCGGTCTTGGTCGTGTGGCGAATTCGCGATATATTCCCAAGGCGCAGCGCCCTGGAATCCGCCAAAAGCTCAAGGGCGCTATGGCCCCGCTGCGAGAGCCGAATAAGCTGCAGCGATTGGGCGAAGCCGTCATAACTAGCTTGCCCTACCACCCGGAATACATCGATCAAGGAACTGTTTTTGACACCGCCCTGCTCGAACCGGTAACGCTGCTCGTACCGGCTCAATCTAACATGGCGTCTCCGCAAATTGCGAGCGACTATCTCCACCTTCACCTCTTGACCCCAATCAACTCAAGTACGTCCACGGCGGGCACGCAAATCGAGGCCGTTGTTTCGCAGCCGTACTACCAGGCGGATCATCAACTGCTCTATCCGGCCGGGACCAGAATCACCGGGACGGTCCAGAAAGCCTCCTCCGCGGGATGGATGAAGAAAAACGGAAGCATCGTGTTTGCATTCCGCTCAGTCCAGATGCCGGACGGCACGACGAGAGATATCCATTCAACTGTCGGAGGCATTCAAGCCGAGCGTTC
>DATBYP010000013.1:0-10924 GCA_036513675.1 Candidatus Acidiferrum sp. | reverse complement strand
GACGGCGCGGGAAATCGCCAAGCTCGCCACAGATTTATACACCGAGAAAAAGGTGGACTCCGTTTACATCATGTTCAGCGAATTCAAGACCGTGATGTCGGTGAATCTGACCGTGGAGAAGCTGCTGCCCGTGGAAGCGATTGGCGAGGAAAAAGGCACCGACACAGAAACAAAGTCCGGGAAGAACGTCGAGGTCCAGGTCGATTACATCTACGAACAACCGGAAGCGCAATTGTTGGACAAGCTCCTTCCGCGGTACGTGGAGACGCAGATTTTGCGCGCGATGCTGGAATCGTCAGCGTCTGAGTATGCGGCACGCATGACAGCGATGGAATCGGCTACAAAGAATGCCGGCGAAGTGATCGAGGCACTGACGATGCACATGAACAAAGTGCGCCAGGCCGCGATTACGAAAGAGATTATTGAGATCGTCAGCGGCGCGGCGTACGGGGCCGGATGACGTGACTCGTGATTCGTGACTTGTGACTCGTGAAGATAAAATCGTTCACCGAGGCCGCACATTGAAGGGCAGACTGGCTCGGTTGGAAAGTTCACGAGCCACGAATCACAAGTCACGAGTCACGGATTGAGGAGCAACATGGCAGAGCAGAACGTAGGACGAGTGGTGCAGGTCATTGGACCGGTGCTGGACATTCAGTTTGAGGCCGGACATTTGCCGGCGATTTACAACGCGGTCCGCATCACGAGCGAAGGATTTAACATCCCGCAGCCGCTCGATGTGACCGTCGAGGTGGAGCAGCACTTGGGCGAAGGCCGCGTGCGCGCGGTGGCAATGGAGCCGACCGAAGGCATGGTGCGCGGGATGAAGGCGGTCGATAGCGGCAAGCCGATCGAAGTTCCTGTGGGGCGGCCGACACTAGGGCGCGTGATGAACGTGCTGGGTAAGCCAGTGGATCAGCTTGGCCCCATTGTCAGCGACAAGCATTATCCGATTCACCGGCCCGCACCGAAACTGGAAGACCAGTCCACCGCACTGGAAATGTTCGAGACGGGAATCAAAGTTGTTGACCTGATTGAGCCGTACCTCAAAGGCGGAAAGATCGGACTCTTCGGCGGCGCGGGCGTCGGCAAAACAGTGCTCATCATGGAGCTGATTCACAACGTGGCGATGAAGCACGGCGGCGTTTCCGTGTTTGCGGGTGTGGGCGAGCGCACGCGCGAAGGCAACGATTTGTGGCTGGAAATGTCGGAGGGCGGGGTGATCGTTCCGGGCAACCCGGAAAAGTCGCGTGCGGCGCTGATTTATGGGCAGATGACGGAACCGCCTGGCTCGCGGTTGCGCGTCGGACTGACGGGCCTGACCGTTGCGGAATATTTCCGCGACGAAGAGCACTTGGACGTGCTGCTCTTCATCGACAATATTTTCCGGTTTGTGCAAGCGGGCGCGGAAGTTTCGGCGCTTCTGGGACGCATGCCTTCGGCCGTGGGTTATCAGCCAAACCTCAATACGGAAATTGGCGAGCTGCAGGAGCGCATCACTTCCACCAAATGGGGATCGATCACCTCCGTGCAGGCGATTTACGTGCCTGCGGACGACTACACGGACCCCGCGCCGGCAGCGACGTTTGCACACCTGGACGCGACCACGAACCTGAGCCGTCAAATCGTGGAGCGCGGCATCTATCCCGCCGTCGATCCGCTGGCCAGCTACTCGCGCATTCTCGATCCGCGCATCGTGGGGGCGGAGCACTACTCGGTAGCTCGCGGCGTGAAATCGATCCTGCAGCGCTACAAAGACTTGCAGGACATTATCGCCATTCTGGGCATCGAAGAATTGTCGGACGAAGACAAGCGAACCGTGGCGCGCGCGCGCAAGATCGAAAAATTCTTGTCCCAGCCGATGTTCGTCGCGGCACAGTTCACCGGACTGGAAGGCAAATACGTCAAAATCGAAGACACGGTACGCAGCTTCAAGGAGATCGTGGAAGGCAAGTACGATGAAGTTCCGGAGCAGGCCTTCTACATGGTTGGCACGATTGACGAAGCGCTCGAAAAGGCGGAGAAAATGAAGGTGAGTGCCTAGGCAGAGCAATGCTTCCCGAGTCCATCGAGCTGGTGATCGTTACGCCGGAGCGGCAGTTGTTGCGCGAGACCGTTGTGGAGGTCACGCTGCCCGGCGGGGACGGCTGCCTGGGCATCCTGCCGGGGCACGCACCGTTGATTACGGAGCTGGGCATCGGGGAGCTGACGTATCGGGCGAAGAGCGCGGGTGAGCCAGGACACCTAGCCGTCATCAGCGGCTTTGCCGAGGTTTTGGGCGACCGCGTCACCGTGCTTGCAGAAACGGCGGAGCGTCCCGAAGAGATCGACGTGGGGCGCGCGGAGGAAGCTAAGAAGCGCGCCGAACAGAGGATTGCCTCGGCATCGAGCGACCCGAATGTGGATTGGGGACGCGCGGCGGTCGCGCTGCAGCGGTCACTGATTCGCATCCAGGTGGCGCGGAAACGGCGCGGCGCCCCCGTTTCGAGTGAATGACCCGATGGAACCGGTTACGATGTACACCACGCACTGGTGCCCTGACTGCCGCCGCGCGAAATACTTTCTAAAGCAGCGGGGAGTGGCCTACCTTGAAATCAACATCGAAGAAGATCCATCCGCAGAAGCTATCGTGTTACGAGCGAATCACGGGAGAAGAAAAGTTCCTACCCTGAAGGTCGGTGATCGCTATTTTGCGTGCAGTCCGTTTAATGCGGTGAAGCTGGCGTCGGAATTGAATGTTCCGCTCAACCCGTAGCTAGTTCAACGGCAAGCCGCGTGTCCACACGTTTGTGATCTGAAGATTTTCATCGAGCAGCACAATATCCGCGTCCGCGCCGGCTCGCAGAGCGCCTTTCTTGAACTCGATTCCGAGCAACTTCGCAGGATTCGCGGTGAGCATGCGCACGACGTCCACAAACGGCACGCCGAGCCCGACCACATTTCGAAGAGCGCGGTCCAGCGTGAGCGTGCTGCCCGCCAGTTTCCCTTCTGCGTTACGGCACACCCCGCCAGATACGGTCACTTCAAAGTTGCCAAGCATGTACTTTCCATCGGGCATGCCGGTCGCGGAGAGTCCATCGCTTATCAAGATGACGCAGCCGGCGCCCTTGGCTTGCAGCAGGAGTCGCATGGCTGCTTCTTCGACGTGCACGCCGTCTGCGATCAGCTCTGCCGTAACTTCCGGCGAAGTGAGCACTGCGCCGATGACACCGCTATCGCGATGAGAGAACGGCCGCATGGCGTTGTATACGTGTACGGCGTGACGCGCGCCGTGTGCGATACCGGCGCGGGCCTGCTCGTAAGTCGCGTCCGTATGTCCCATGGCGACGACGACCCCCGCATCGCGGGCTGCCTTCATGCACGGTATAGCTCCCAGCAATTCTGGCGCGATGGTGAGAATGCGGGCGTTCCCGGCCGCAGCTTGCAAAAAGCGCTGCAGTAATTCGGCGGACGGCAATTGGACCCACTCGGCGGGATGGACGCCGCGGCGCGCCTTGTTGATGAATGGGCCTTCGTAATGGATACCTAGAACCTCCGCCTTCGGCTGCAAGGCCTCGAACTGTTGCGTGATGTAACGCGCAATTCCTTCGACGCTGCGGCAGGTGTCGTCGGGGCTGGCCGTTACAGTGGTCGCGACAAAGGAAGTCGTGCCGTGGCGCGAAAGGGTTTTTGCCACCGCCGACATGGCTTCCCCGGTGCCCTCCATTACGTCGTGCCCGCCAGCGCCGTGAATATGCACGTCGATAAATCCGGGAATGGCGGTCTGGCCGCTTGCAGAGATTTCCGCCGCTCCGGAAGGCAGGGTCATGTCCTGGCGTGGGCCGATGGCTTCGATTACGCCGTCGCGAATCAGGATTCCCGCGTCCTGTATTTCTGTCATCGGAGTTAACGCGCGCGCTGCGTGCAGCAGAATGGTGGACATAGGCAGGTCAACATCGTAGCGGAAATTTCCGGCGCGACAAAACGAAACGGGCGGGAGCAAAGTCCCGCCCGCTATGAATAACGATCGTGGTTGTGCTATTTGCCCTTGGCCGGGGCCATGTCGATGCTGGCGACTGTCAGAGTGTCACCTTCTACCGAGCCCTTCACGGCAACGTGATGGCCGGCGTGCGCCGCCACTTTGTCTTGGTCGGCGATAGCGTACACCTTCTTGTCGGCATCGTTCACGAAGACGAGCTTCGCGCCTTCCTTTACACATTTCGCCGTACATTCCTCTGCGCCTTCGTGCGCAGCCTTCGCGCCACACTTGCTGTCCGTGATGTAGCCGGTCCAACTGCCGTCGCCCGCGATCGCCAGCGTGCTGACAAAAAGGGCGACAATTAGAATTGAGGCAAATCGTAGTTTCATGATATTTCCTCCTGAGACATCACCGCTGTTCTCTGCATCTAGCCACGCGGGTAAGGTACTCGCGGCTGGTTTGATCCGACCTAGCTATGGTACGACTTTTTGGCGGCGCTGGATGAGCACAAAAAAATAAAGGGGAGGACACTGAAATCCTCCCCTGCATTGCGATGCAAATAGGCGCTTGGCTTATAGGCCCGAAGTGGAAGCGCTCGCCGAAGAGCTGCCGACAGCCTTCGGTACGCTCAGGTAGCCGGAAGCGGTCGACTTGGTCACTTTGTTGACGACCAGCTCAAGAGCCGCGTGGCTTCCGCCGGTGTAGAAGAAAATCGGTTCGTTGACCGAGCGGTTCTTCTTCTCGAACGTCTTGTCGTCGGCCAACACGTTGATGGTGAACTGATTCTTCTTCGGGTTAGCGCTCTTCAGCTCGACCTGCACGGCGCCGACCTTCTGTGCGCCAGCCTTGCGCGTGACGGTAAATTCATAATAGTCGCGCGTGCCCATGCGGCGGAGTTGGTCGATCTCATCATGGTTGCGAGCGATGAGCGTGCCCATCTCGCTGCGCGCCATTTGCAAATTGTTCTTGGTGGCGTCGAGATCGGTTTTCACCCCGGTGACGTCGGTGTTGAGTTTATTGACGTCGTCAGCGTTGGCCTTGGCGGCGAGTTGCGTGTTTACGGAGCTTTCGAGGCCTGCAATCTTCTTGTCAATCGTGACGGAAGACTGCCGGTTTTGCTTGCGGGCCTTGACCAGATCCGCTTGCGTAACGTTCAGCTTGTCCGTCACGACTTTGAGGTCGCTCTGGAGTTGCTGATTGATCTCATCTTCCTTGGCGAGCTTCTGGGCCAGTGCGTCGTTAGCCTGCTTCACCGAGGTTTGCGTCGTCTGCTCCACGCTGTTCGCGTGGTTGAGGGCGCTCCATCCAATTCCGATACCAAGCAGCGAAACGGCTCCCAGCGTCACCAGGGCAATTCCAACCCAGCGTGGCGTGGCGGTAGAGCTCACCTGAATCGGTTCTTGATACTCGCTCATTGACTTCGTCTCCTTGTACAGCAATACCCTACATAATAGAAACGAGCATCTGCTGAACCAAATACCTCAGGGCGGGTCTCAATCCGCTAACTACATGAATAATTATAACTTACGGGCATGCGACCGGGAAAGGGGGACGCGTCCAATAAGTACTAGTACCAGTAAGATTTACGTTATCCCCTACGGGCCTGTAATTTGTGCTTTTCCAATACTGAGCGCATATCGGCGCAGCAGGAGTTAGAAACAGGAATCCACAGCGCGGTTCGTAAACAACGGAGAACTCGAGGCTTATCTTGAGCTATCAGGCTGCTTTTGTGTCCGCAGGGGTTTCTTCGGAGCGGGCAGGACCAAAATAGCGGTCGAGTGTGCTGTTGGCAGCGTCCAAGACTAGATGACAATCGGGGCAATCCTGGAGATGCTTCTCGATTTCGCTTTCGACCGATGGCGAGAGCTTTCCCTCTAAGTACCAGCATATCAAATGGATAGTATCGCGACAGCTCATAATTTCCGCCCCTAACGCCCCTCACAGGCGATCATTTCTTGATTCGTACATGGCTGCACTTGCTTTACCAAAGGGCGCGAACGGATGAATGGAACTAACCCACGCAGAATCAGCGGCCTAGGATTTCCTGGGCGTACGAATCATCTGTTTCGCGGGGAATCTTTACACCAAGGGGCCCAATTTACGCAGGAATGAACCTATTCGATTAGAAGCGACTTCCTCAGCGCTGCGGCACCACGGTCATTTGGCGCAAGGCCTCGATACGTTCTTCCAACGGTGGATGCGTGCTGAACAGAGACGACAGAACTTCCGAGCCGAACATGGGCTTCACGATGCACAGCGCGGCTGTGGTCGGCGGCAGCGAAGTCGTGGGAATACGCTTGTTGTAGGCGCCGAGCTTTTGCAATGCACTGATAAGGCCGTACGGCTGGCCGACCATGCGAGCGCCCGTGGCATCGGCGGAGTATTCGCGCTGCCGGGAGATGCCGAGCTGCAAAAGGAAAGCGGCGAAGGGCGCGAGAATCAACATCAGAATCCCTGCGATACCGCCACCGCCCTCGCGGTCGTCGTCGCGGCCCCCGCCGAAGAGATTGGCCCAGTAGCCCATGCGAGCGAGGTAGGTAATGGCGCCGGCGATCGTCGCGGCAATGGAACTGATCAAGATGTCGTAGTTGCGCACGTGCGAAAGCTCATGCGCGATGACGCCCTCGAGTTCGTCGTCGTTCATGAGCTGGAGGAGTCCTTCGGTGACCGCGACCGAGGCGTGGCGCGGGTTGCGGCCGGTGGCAAATGCGTTGGGCGCCGCTTCGGGGACCATGTAGAGCTTCGGCACGGGCAGATTAGCTTTGGCGGCCAGCCGCTCCATCACTTCGTAAAGTCTGGGCACCTGCTCACGACTGACCGGCTGCGCTCCACTCGACCATAGCGCGATCTTGTCCGAGAAAAAATACGCGAAAGCGTTGCCAAGCAAAGCAAAAATCAACGCCATGGTCATGCCATTGCGACCGCCGAAGTACGCGCCCAAGGTGATGAGCACCAGCGTCAGCGCGGTCAATAAGAATGTCGTGCGCAGAACTCTCATAAGGGTTCCCTATCACTATATACGGAACGCAAAGACCCCCGTATCGTTACGCTGCAGTGGCTGGCCGCGCGGTCTGCACGCGCTCGAACCGCATCGAATCGCTCTGGCCGTCGCGGTCCACGCGAATGTGATCGCCGGGCAGCACTTTGCCCTCCAGGATTTGCAGCGCCAGCGGATCCTGCACCAGACGCTGAATCGTGCGGCGCAGCGGCCTGGCGCCGTATGCCGGGTCGTAACCTTCGCGCACCAGCAGCTCCTTTGCCGCGGGCGTTAGTTCGAGCGTGATCTGGCGCTCAGCCAACAACTGCTCCACTCCGTGCAGCAGCAAATCGACGATGCGCACGAGTTGTTCCTTGCCCAGCGGATTGAAGATGACAATTTCATCGATGCGGTTGATGAACTCGGGCCGGAACGCGCCACGCAGCGCGTCCATGGCCTCTTTCCTCGCGCGCTCGGGATCTCGATGCGCAAGCTCGAAAATCGCAGTCGAGCCAACATTGCTGGTCATCACCAAAACCGTATTGCGGAAGTCCACCGTGCGGCCCTTGCCGTCCGTGAGCCGGCCGTCTTCCAAGATTTGCAGCAGCACGTTAAACACGTCCGGATGCGCTTTTTCGATTTCGTCAAACAAGATCACCGAATACGGATGACGCCGCACCTGCTCGGTCAGCTGCCCGCCCTCCTCGTAACCGACATAGCCCGGAGGCGCGCCAATCAAGCGCGAAACGCTATGCTTCTCCATGTACTCGGACATATCGATGCGAATCATCAGCTTCTCGTCATCGAAGAGAAACTCGGCAAGTGCGCGCGCGAGTTCGGTCTTGCCAACACCGGTGGGTCCCAGAAAAATGAACGAGCCGATGGGCCGCTTTGGATCGGACAATCCGGCGCGGCTGCGCCGAACCGCATTGGCTACGCGCGCCAGAGCATCGTCCTGCCCCACCACTCGCAGCCGCAAGCGCTCTTCCATGTGCACCAGTTTTTGCGCTTCGCCTTCGAGCAGCCGCCCGACGGGAATGCCAGTCCACTTGCTCACCAGTTTCGCGATGTCTTCTTCATCGACTTCTTCCTTCAGCATCGGCGCTTCTTTTTGCACCGCCCGGAAGCGCTCCTCCGCTTCCTTCAGCTCGCGTTCCGTCGCAGCGATCTTGCCATAGCGAATCTCCGCCACCTTGGCGAGTTCGCCGGCGCGTTCGAAGCGCTGCTCTTCCGCTTTGAGCTGATCGATTTGTTCCCTGAGCTTGCGAATCTTGTTGAGAGCTTCTTTCTCGGCTTGCCACCGCGCTTTCCGTGCGCTCGAATCTTCGCGCAGCTTTGCCAGCTCCTTCTCGATTTGTTCCCGGCGCTCCTTGGAGTGCGCATCCTTTTCCTTCAGCAACGCCTGACGCTCGATTTCGAGCTGCATGATGCGCCGTTCGATGGTGTCAATTTCCACGGGCAGTGAATCAATTTGCATGCGCAAGCTGGCTGCGGCTTCGTCGATCAAGTCGATAGCTTTATCGGGCAAGAAACGGTCGGAAATGTAGCGGTGCGAAAGCGTCGCGGCGGCAATAATCGCTGCGTCCTTGATGCGCACGCCGTGGTGCACCTCATAGCGCTCCTTCAAGCCGCGCAGAATCGCAATCGTGTCCTCGACAGTCGGCTCTTCCACCATGACCGGCTGAAAGCGGCGCTCCAGCGCTGGGTCCTTCTCGATGTATTTCTTATATTCGTTCAGCGTAGTGGCGCCGACGGCCCGCAATTCGCCGCGGGCCAGGGCAGGCTTGAGCATGTTGGAAGCGTCCATCGCGCCTTCCGCAGCGCCCGCGCCCACCAGGGTGTGCACCTCGTCGATGAACAAAATAATCTGCCCTTCGGCTTCGGTGATCTCCATCAGCACCGCCTTCAAGCGGTCTTCAAACTCGCCGCGGAATTTCGCGCCCGCCACCAGCGACGCCAAATCCAGCGCCACGAGGCGCTTTGTTTTCAGCACATCTGGCACGTCGCCGGCAACGATTCTTTGCGCGAGGCCCTCCACAATGGCGGTCTTGCCCACGCCAGGTTCGCCGATCAGCACCGGATTGTTCTTGGTGCGGCGCGCCAGAATCTGCATCACGCGGCGAATCTCTTCATCGCGGCCAATGACGGGATCAAGTTTGGAGCGCCGCGCGAGATCGGTCAGGTCGCGCGCATACTTCTCCAGCGCCTCGTAAGTCGCTTCGGGATTCTGCGAGGTAACGCGTTGTGTGCCGCGCACGCTTGTGAGCGCATGCAGGATCGCCTCATGCGAAGCTCCCTGCTTCTTCAGCAACTGGCCGGCCGGGTCGCGATCCTGCCCCGCGATAGCCAGGAACATGTGCTCGGTCGAAACGTACTCGTCCTTGAATCTTTGCGCTTCGTCGAACGCACGCTCCAACACATCGTTCAGCGGCTTGCCCATATGCTGCTGCGCAAAGCCGGTGACGCGCGGCAGACGCCCGATCTCGCGCTCGATTTCCTGCGACAGCAATTCCGTGCGAATCCCAAGACGCGCGAGCAGCGGTGGCACGACGCCGTCGGGTTGCGCAACTAATGCAGTGAGCAGGTGAATCGGCTCGATCTGTTGGTTCTCATGACGCGCAGCGACTTCCTGCGCGCTCTGCAGCGCTTCCTGGGCCTTCACCGTCATCTTGTCAAATCGCAGCATGACAACACCTCAATGATGTACTCATAGCAAAAAAGCTCTAGCAAAAGGGGCTGGCTTTTCGCCAGCCCCGCTACACTCCACAATCGGTACCGCCCACTTCGCGGTGCCGCTTACTTCGCTCCCGCCGCCGCGGCCATCGCCGGTGTCCCGACGCTGACCTTGATCTGCTTCGGCTTGGCTTCTTCGCGCTTCGGGACCGTCAGCGTGAGCACGCCATTTTGATAATCCGCCTTGATGGCCTCCGAATTCACGGTGTTGGCCAGCGAGAAGCTTCGGCGGAACGAACCATACGCGCGTTCTACGCGCAGGTACTTGTCTTCGCTCACCTTGTTCTCGAACTTGCGTTCACCGCGAATGCTCAAAATATTGTTCTCCACCCGGATGTCTAAATCTTTCGGATCGATGTCCGGAAGGTCCGCTTTCACGACCAGTTCGTGCTCGGTCTCGAAAATATCGACGGCCGGCGCCCAGCTAGTTAGATTCGATTCCTCTCCAGGGCGCTCAAACACGTCGTTGAGCAAGCGATTGATTTGGTCCTGAAGCGAAGAGGCCCCGCGGAAGGGCTCGAAACGGCTTAGAGTTCTCATGGTTTATATGCCTCCTTGTAATGACTGCATGAATAGCATATAATCTGCGTGTCTTGTTGTCAAGTACAATTTGAACCCCGCCTCTCCCTGTAAGTTATTAACAATTGGACTATTTACCGCTCTTGTGGAGCCGTCAATCGGGTGTATCCATTAGCGGAAAGTTGACACCAAACGTGACGCGATAAGGCGCAAGTTCCCACTTTTCATCTGTTTAGCGGGATTTGCTAAACTGTCTGGACATGCGCCTCGATGAACTCGACTATGACCTTCCGGCTGAGCAAATCGCGCAACGCCCGCTGCAGCGGCGCGATAGTTCCCGGCTATTGGCGATGGATCGCGCTACCGGCAAGGTATCCGACTGTATGTTCGCGGAACTTCCCGGCCTGCAGCGCGGCGACGAACTCATTGTTCTAAACAACGCGCGAGTCATTCCTGCGCGACTCTTCGGCCGCCGCGTGGGGGTGTTTTCCGATGCGCCTTCGCGCTCGACCCGTCGGGAGCACCTGAGCGGAACGGTGGAGGTTTTTCTCGCGCGCCAAGTCGGTCCAGATGTTTGGGAGGCGTTGGTGCGCCCCGGACGCAAGATGAAGGCGGGCGAGCGTGTTGTCTTTGGCGGGGGGGGACTGGAAGGCGAGATCATCGCCCGTGGCGAATTTGGGTTGCGCACCGTCCGATTCAGCTCGCGCGCATCGGGCGGAGTCGCAGCGCAGATCGAG
>DATBYP010000012.1:0-9334 GCA_036513675.1 Candidatus Acidiferrum sp. | reverse complement strand
GGACGGCTCAAACCATTTTCATTTACGGGAACGCACTGGGGCGCGCCCGCTAGTGGTGATCTTCGGCAGCTATACTTGACCGCCCTTCCGGCGCCACGTCGGCGACGTGGTCAAGATTTACAACGATTACAAGGACCGCGCGGACTTCCTCACCGTTTACGTCCGCGAAGCGCATCCCACCGACGAGTGGCAGATGAAGTCGAACGTGAAAGAAGATGTGTGCTACGCGCAGCCAAAAACGCTCGACCAGCGCGTTGCCATCGCCAACGATTTTGTAAGTCGGCAGAAATACCCGCTTCCCTTCGGGATCGATGACATGAATAACGCGGCCGACCTTGCCTACTCCGCATGGCCGGAACGGCTCTACGTCATCGACGAGCATGGCCGCATCGCCTATGCCGGCGGCATGGGCCCGTTCAAATACGAGCCCGAAGAAGTCCGCGCATGGCTTACCAAACGCTTCGGCCCAGTAACACAAACCAGCTCGACCTCCGCGCCCTCCAAACCATGATCATCGTGGTGATGGGCCCAACCGGCTCGGGAAAGACGACGATCGGCAGCCTGCTCGCGAAGCGCCTCGGTTGGGAGTTCGTTGACGCCGACGAGTTTCACTCTCCCGCCAACAAGGCAAAAATGCATCAGGGTATCCCGCTCACCGATGCCGACCGTACTCCCTGGCTCGAGGAAATTCACCGGCAGATCCAAAAATGGCTCGCGGAAAATCGCAACGTTGTGCTGGCGTGCTCGGCTTTGAAGGTAAGCTATCGCGAATTGCTCTGGCACAGCGGCGAAGTCAAGCTGGTCTACTTAAAGGGAACCTACGCCCTGATTTATGACCGCCTGCTCGCGCGGCATGGCCATTTCACCGGCGAGCAAATCCTGGCATCGCAATTCGCCGCGCTCGAGGAGCCAACCGATGCCATCACCGTGGACATCCGCGCTTCGCCCGAAGAAATTGTCGATGAGATTTGCCGCCGTCTCGGGCTTGATCCAAAACGCAAGGATGAATGACTAAACTGGGGCAATAAAGTGAATTGGGTTTAATGCCAGCGCAGCAAGAGAATGACGTCTAAGGCAACGAGAATAGCGACAACGAGCTCGAGCACAAACATCCGGCGCTCATTGAACTGAGCGACCATGAATCCGTAGAGCTCCCCGGCCGTCTTCAGTTTCTCGCTGACCAGCGCTTTGTAATCGTCGACGCCAATCTTGGAAGAAATGACTTTGTAGACGCGCGCGTAGTACGTATCGCTGATGAATTTCACGGCGTATTCCGTGCGCTCGGCCAAATCCATGATGTCAAGGCGAAGGCGGTTCACGCGGCCGGCACGACTGGGCAATCGCCAACGCGAGAGAAAACTCTCGCGACCCTCAAGCGAGCTGTACACATTCGAGAGCAGGCTGGTGAGAACTTCGTCGTAGTAGCGAAATTCCAGTAATTGCGTATTCGCGTATTCGAGCAGGTCGATGATCGCGGAAGTCGCATCGGGCTTGTCGTAGACGAGCGCGGCGGCCCAACCGGCCACGATCAAGTCGGTCGGATAGTAAGAAAGTGCATCGCGAAGGATTTCCTCGCGCTCCGCCGCGGAGAGCGGCGTGAGCTCGCCGCGCACAAGCTGCGTGATCTGATCGCCGTAGTGCTGGAGCAGTTCCTCGGCAGTCGGAGCGTGGCCGTCTTGGTGCTGAGCGGATTGAATATCGATGACGAGGTAGTCCTCGTCAAGCCACTTGGCTGAGGGCTTGATAAGCGCGGGCTGAAACCGTTGGAGGCGCGCGCGCAACACGTCTTCCGCGGCTTTCTCGACTTCGGGCGCATTCATCCAACGGTATGAATCCGCGCACAACGCGCTCAGGTCGCATTGGAACGGCGTGGTCAGCTCCACGCTGGCTACACCGAACCAATAATATTTGATTTTCCCTCCCAACTTTTCGCCACTGGGAAGAGTCACCGGCTCAAGCGATTCCTCCAGCGGGGGATTCTGCGCTTGCGCATATTCGGGAGTGAGGTGAACGAAGCCTGGAGAGCGGGGCGCTGCCTTCGAACCCAGAAGCGAGCGCAACTTCTCCAGATCAATCGCCTCAGCGATGTCAAAGAAGTTGAGCATCCGGAAAAAGCCGCGCGTAATCAGTTTCGCGGGAGCGCTGCTCCGGAGCTTCGATTCGGCGGGCGGTGCAATGGCCATCCTTCATTATCCTCTACGTTAGATTGGATGCACGGAGGAATGCGGAGAGCACGCGGCAACAAACGTAACTCTGCCAGACGGGCCCCTGCGCGCATTATGCCGCGGGAAGGAGTTCTACCTTAACCCAGCCGGGCTCGCGGCGGTCAAACAATTTGTAGGCTTCGATCGCGGAGCTAAGCGGCTCGAGATTAGTCAGAACGGAGGACGGATTCACTACAGTGGTGCGAATCAAATCGACGAGCTTCGGAATGTATTTGCGGTGATTGCAGTTCCCCATGCGGATGCTGAGGTTTTTGTTCATGGCCTTGCCGATGGGAAAGGTTTGCGCCGTTTCCGGATAGACCCCGATGATGCTGAGTGTCCCGGCTTTAGCGAGCCGAATGGCCCGGTATTTTTCGGGCCACGACTACGCCGACGCCTTCATGACCGAGAACAGTTCCTTCTTGCATACCCGGCACGGTGCCACGCACGAAATGCAAATCGGTGCCGCAGATAGCGCTGGCGGTCAAACGCACGATGGCGTCGAAATCGTGCTTTATGGAAGGCTCCTTGACATTGTCCAGTCGAATGTCTCCGACACCATGGAAAACGACGGCTTTCATAGCTCTTCTCCTGGAAACTCATTTTCTGGAACCGGCTCGGTTCACGGCTTTAGCGTGACGGCGACACATGTCATGAGGTGCGCCGCTGTCTGGCGACTTTGGCGCCCTGCTTTGCGAGCGCGGTGCGAACTGATTTCGGCAAGTGGGCAATGGTGAGCTTGCGCCTGGCTGCCTGTGCAGCCTTTTTGATGTTTTTTCTAGCGGCTGTTCTTTGTTTTGCGGTTGCCATAGTCACCTTTCTAGTGGGGCGCCGAAAAGCCGCAGGGCTTCGCGGACTCCGCCCTGCGCAACAGGAATCGTCACTCGTTGGCCGGGACATTTCATTCCGTCTGAATGCCGAGTTCCTCGATGTGGGCAAGTAAATCGCCGGGATCTTCGTAGACGCGGTAAGCGCCGGCGCGCTCCAACTCTGATTCCGCATAGCCGCCGCACAGCAGGCCGACTCCGAGAGCCTTCATGCGCTGGGCGGCGAGGAGATCCCAGGGACTGTCGCCGATCACGATGGAGTCAAGCGGCGAAACACCGAGGCGGTGCGCGGCCAAGACAAATGCATCGGGCGCGGGCTTCGACGCGGTCACGTCGTCGCCCGTTATCACCGGCACCGTGGAAGGAAGATCGAAGTTCTTGAGCAATTGGTCGACTTGCGAGCGGTCTCCGCTTGTGGCTATGGCCCAGCGCGCGCCGATTCTGTCGAAATACTCCAGGAGTTCTTTCGCGCCGGGCAGGATACGGATCTCCGGGATGGTTTTCTTGAAGATGCTGCTGCGCACGCGTTCGATGGATTGAATTCTTGCCTTATCGGCCTTTTCGCCGAGCTGGCGCAATAAAGTGGGAAGAAACAGTTTGCCGCTCATGCCTATGCGGCGGTGGATTTTCCAATTGGGCAAGCGGATTTCGGCATCCTCGAGGGCCTCGCGCCAAGCCATCACGTGTTCGTAGACGCTGTCAACGAGCGTGCCATCAAGGTCGAGGAGAAGAGGTGGGATCGATTGCGCAGCAGGCTTGGGGACCACACGCATGCCGCCGTTGGCTTGGGTACTAGCGCGAAACCTGCTGTGAGTGCTGTGCTGCATTCGTCTGCCGCAGACCTTCGCTGCGAACGCGTCTCCCTTAGCCATGTTTCTCGCTGGGGCTAAACGTTTCTATACCGAGTTTTTGGTATTTTTTCGAGTTTGTGCACACGGCTTGAGCTGAAGTGACGGCAGGTTGACACACGCGAGCGGAAAAAGATGTTTGCGTTTACTTCTTGCTGGTAACGGGAGCGGGTTTCACGTCGGCTGCAAATTTTTGCAGGTCGGCGACGGACGCCGAATCGAGTTGATAGAGTGCGGGCTCGTTATCGCGCTTGGCGATATAGTTCTCGCCCGATTTCGAGATGAGAACCTTTTCCGTGCGCTTGCCATCGTTTGCGGTGACATTTATCTCGACCACAGGCGTGGTGAATCCGGAATCCGGGAACTTGGTGGCGGAGAGCTCGCGAATTTTGTCGATCAGGGATTGAACGCTCGCGGAATCCAGTTTTTTACTATCAGCCGACCACCAATCCTGTCCGCCCTTGGTCAGAAAATAGGATTTCGCGCCATCGTGGAGTTCGACCTTGCTGGGCTCGTCGTAGCCGAAATCGAAGAGCTTCTTGTTGCGGAAGTCATCGACACTTTTATCGAGCCCTTGCCCGACGTCGCTTGGGACTTTGTAGATGCCGGCAATGGCGGTCGATTTTGCGTAGTAATCGTCTTTGCTCTTTCGAATTTGCAGTTCCTGCGTGGTGGCGGTGTCGGTCAATTTTGCGGTGGCTACTTGCGTTCCGGAGGCGAATGCGGCGGCTGCTTTCTTTGCGTCGGCATCGCTCCCAGCGGTGTCCATCTTGGCGTCTCGCAGCTTGCGGACAACTTCCTCAACCTGGAAGTTATCGGCGCGGGACGGCTTGGGCTTAACGACCTGCCATTCCTGTTTGTTGCGACCGAACTGGATGTCCTGCTTTTTTGTGACGAGTTCGATCTGGCTGAGCTTGTCAAAATCGAGGGTAAGCAAGCGCTTGTCGCGAAGATCGTTGGTGGCCTTGTCGAGGCTTGTCTTGCTGTAACTAGCGATGGTGAAGATGCGCGGATCGCCCTCGAGCTTGGCGAACACCGCGCTGCCCGCCGGAGTGTCGTCGCCCAGGAACAGCTTTTGCGGCTTAGCGTCTTTGGTGGTGACATCGAGCTCGAGCGAAGGCTGCGTGAGGCCGTATTGACTCAGGTCGGTGGCTTTGTCTTCTACGAGACGATCGGAGCTGAGGGAAGAAACAGTCGAAAGCAGGCTTGAGACGGCTTCCTGGTCGGCGCCAAGCGGCTTGGGCGCGGTGATCTGCCACTTTCCGGCGTCACCTTTCGCGAGGTCCAACTCTTCCCCGCCCTTCTTCTTGATCTGAATTTTGGAGATATCGTCCTGCTTCAGGGTAAGAATCTTGGGCGGAGCATCGACGGAAGCTTTCGCCGTGTTCTCCGACGCGGGGTGATGGTTAGACCAATAGAGCGCACCGGTGAGAGCAGCCAGTACGACGGCGGCGATGATTAATCCGCTGTTCTTCATAGTTTTGGTCCCGAGGGAGTCAACTTCATCGCGGCGTCCGCTTACCTTCTGCGCCACCATACCGAAACACCCGCGAAGACCACGAGAAGCGGCAGAAGGAACTGGCTGGTCAGACGAACCCAATTCATTTGCGCGCGAGTCAGCGTGATGCGGCGATCTTCCGGCTGTTTAGGACGAATGGAGATGAGATCTTCGTCGGAGGAAAGCCAGTTCATCGCGTTCAAAGCGAGATCGCGATTGCCATTGAAATTGATGAAGGAGTTGGCCGCCCACGCGGAGCTGCCGACAACCACGAACCGGCCTTGCGAGTTCTCTTTGCCAGTGTTGTACGTGCCCGCCGCAGCGATGGTCATCGGACCCTTTTTGTTCTTGGGATCGCTGGGGTTGACCTCTGGGGAGTTGAGCTTTTCGGTGGCGAGGCTAGACTCGGACGAGCCGAAAAGCTTTTGAACCGTGGTCTTCGAGCCACTCTCCACCTTAATGGAGCGAGAAAGCGGGAAGCCTGTAGCGGTGCCCTTCATTTCGCTGACGATGGGGTGCGAGTCGTAGCTGGTGACGAGGGCAACTTGGGGACCGAGGCCGGCAAGCTGACCGATGGGATTCATGTCCAGAATCAAATCTTTGTCTACCGTCACGCCCCAGCTCTGCAGCACTGCGGTGAACGCATCGTTATCGGCGATTTCGGAGCGGCCCATCTTGAGCGGCGGATCGAGCATGAAAAGCGCGCGGCCGCCATCTTCGACGAATTTCTTGATGGCGTCGACTTCCGGCTGCTGGTAGTCGCCGCTGGGACCGCCGACGACAAGGACAGTGCAGTCGCTGGGGATTTCCGCTTTTTGCAGGAGGTTGATGGATTTCGCGACGTATTCGTCTTTCCCCACCAATTCCTTGAAGCGGGAATACCCGCTGCGGCTGGAGTCGTCAATTTGGTGCTCGCCGCTTCCGGTGACGAAGCAAACGGTGCGCGTGGTGTTCTTCAGGTCGCGAATGAACGCTCCGGTGATGCCTTCCTCGTTTAAGCCTTTCGCTTCCTGCTTGTTTGCGCCAATCTGAACAATCGCAGTTCCGTAGTTCTTGATGCCGGCCTCGCGCGCTAATTGAGGCTTTTTGTCCGGGTCAACGTACTCGACGTGGAGCTTGTGCGAGAGATTCGCGTAGAGGTCGAGCTGATCTTTTGCCGATTGGAAGCGGCTCGCCTGGTCGAAGTAGGTGATGGTGGCGTCCTGCTTCAAACCTTTGACGATTTTTACGGTTTGATCGGAAAGGCTGTAGCGCTTGTTGGACGTCGTGTCGTACGACTTCTCGTAGCGATTCGCCAGCACATTCGCGGTAGCGATGATCGCGATGACCACCAGGATGTAGGTGGCAGCATATGCCGCGTACTTCGTTTGGCGAGCATGCAGAAACTGAGCGCTCACTTACGACCTCCACCGGAGCGACTCCATAGAGCGAGCCGTGAGAAAGAGTCCCAAGAAAATTAGAGTGGCGTAGAAAATTGCGTCCTTCAAGGACAGCAATCCTTTAGCGAATGACTCGAAGTGGGTGAGGACCGACATGTAGGACATGACGCGCGCCCACGTGGCGGTTTCGTAGCCGCTGACCCATTCGAGAATCCAGAGGAGCAAGCACACGCCGAAGGTGGCGGCGCCGGCGATGATTTGGTTCTTTGTCAGCGTCGAAATGAACGTTCCGATGGCAAGCAACGCGCCGGCTTGCAACAGCAAGCCGAGATACCCGATCACGAGCGGCTTCCAGTCAGGATGACCGTACTTAAAGATGAAAAGAAAATTCAGCGCGGTGAGCAGCAGCATGGAAGCGTACAGGACCATTGCCGAAAGCCACTTACCCAAGATCACTTCGATGTCGCTCACCGGCGAGGTTGCGAGTAGTTCGATCGTGCCGGTGCGCTTTTCTTCTGCAAAAAGGCGCATGGTGATCATGGGGATGAGGAACAAGCCGATAACGCTGACGTTCGAGAGCAGCGGGCGGATGACTTCCTCGTTGACGTTCATTGGCATCATCTGGCCGCGCATCTGCGATTCCATTCCGCGGAAAACGAAGAAGCCGAGAATGTTCCAGAAGAAAAATCCAAAGATGACGGCAAACATGGCCAGCAGGAGATACGCAACCGGAGAAACGAAATAGCTGCGCAGCTCTTTGCGGCAAATGATCCAGACGTTTCGCATCTACTTGACTCCTGCGGGAACAGCTTCTTCAGCCGGCGCCGCGGCCGGTTCGCCGGTGAGCTGCAAGAATATTTCTTCTAGGCTGACGGCAGTGGGGCGCAATTCGTTGAGGTTCCAGCCCGCTTCGACAACCGCGCGCGCCAAATCACCGCGGACGAGTCCTTTGCGGCTTTCGACTTCAAAGGTCGAGCGATCCTCGCGCTTATTTTTGAGATGCACGCGGCTGACGCCGGAAACCAGCTCAAGGCGCGCCTGCACTTTTAGCGGATCCACCAAAGCGTTGCGCGCACCGACTTCGACCAGCAAGGTTTCGGCTCCACGCGCACGATTCTGCAAATTGCTGACGGAATCGGTGGCGACGAGCTTGCCTTTGTTGATGATGATGACTTGTTCGCAGGTCTGCTCGACTTCGGGCAGGATGTGCGTGCTGAGAATAATCGTGTGGTCGCCCGCGAGGCCCTTGATCAGCTCGCGCGTTTCGTTGATCTGCTTGGGATCGAGGCCGGAGGTTGGCTCGTCGAGAATCAGCACGTCGGGGTTGTGGATGATGGCTTGTGCGAGACCAACGCGCTGGCGGTAGCCTTTGGAGAGTTTGCCGAGCAACTTGTCTTTCACATCCAAAATCGCGCAGCGCTCGCACACATAGTCGACGCGCTTGGCGAGTTCCGCCTTACCGAGGCCCTTCAGGCTGCCGACGAACTGCAGATATTCGACGGTGCGCATTTCCGGATAGAGCGGGGGCGTTTCCGGCAAGTAGCCGATGCGCTTCTTGACCTCGAACGACTGCTCGAGCACATCGAAGCCAGCGACCGTGGCGGCGCCTGACGTGGGCGGAAGAAAACACGTCAGCATCCGCATGGTGGTGGTCTTGCCGGCGCCATTGGGCCCGAGGAAACCGACGATCTGTCCTTTGTGAACCTCGAAGGAGATGTGGTCCACAGCCGTGTGCCGCGCGTACCTCTTGGTAAGGTCCGTTACTGTAATCATAAGAATTTAGCTTTACACAACGATGTACATCACTTGTACGACCGAAGTGACCTCAAACGCAGTTCTGAACAACTTCAGTGCGAATGGACATGTTAAGAAGGCGAGGGCCCTCTTGTCAAACGCAGAGGCGTGATTCGCGACTGGTGACGAGTCGCGGCTTCGGCCCGGACTGCATAGAGGCCTGCTCACGAGTCTACGGCGCCGTCCGTCTATGCCGACAGCAGTGTGTGGAATCGTCTCCAAGGAACGATTCCCAATCGAAGAGGAGGGTGTGTTTATGCGGAGATTGTTCAGTTTTTGTGCGGGCCTCGCGCTGATCGTCGGCGGTTTCGCCGGCGTTGCGCAAGCGCAATTCAAAAATGGCGGGCAGGCCATCGAGTTGAAACTTCCAACATTGAGCCAGCGCGCTGTAGGCACGCAGAGGATTGGGCTTACGGATATCACGGTGAACTATTGCCGGCCGCTGGTGAGCGGGCGCGAAATCTGGGGCAAGGCAGTGCCCTACGGAATGCCCTGGCGGTCAGGCGCTAACGAGAATACGACTATCGCGTTTACCGACGACGTTTCCATCGAGGGCCATGCGCTGCCGGCAGGAACGTATGGACTGCACACGATTCCCGCAGCGGATCAATGGACCATTATTTTTTCAAAGAACTCCACGTCTTGGGGCAGTTTCAGCTATGACGAAAAAGAAGATGCGCTGCGCGTAAACGTCAAGCCGCACGCTGCGGAATTCGTCGAGGCGCTGCAGTATTCGTTCGACGATCCCAAGTCCGATTCCGTGGCCGTTACTTTGCGCTGGGAA
>DATBYP010000011.1:0-27617 GCA_036513675.1 Candidatus Acidiferrum sp. | reverse complement strand
CACCGGCATATATACGTTCATCGGAGGGCTTTGGGGCGTTCTCGTCACGGACTTGTTCCAGTTCATTCTTAAGATGTCGATGATCATCGTGCTCGCGTGGGTAGCGGTGGCGAAAGTCGGGGGAATGACGCTGCTGAAGATTCAGCTTTCACACGTTAACGAGGCCGTGAGGCACAGCGGTCAGCCGACTGGTTCGGTGACTTCCTTCTTTCCCTCCTTTCACTTGGGCTGGACAACAGATGCGATCTGGACATTACCCGTAATTACCTTCGTGCTGTATTTAGCGATGCAGTGGTGGGCAAGCTGGTATCCGGGCGCGGAGCCGGGGGGCGGGGGCTACGTCGCGCAGCGGATGTTCAGCGCTAAAGATGAGAAAAATTCGCTCGGCGCGACGCTGTGGTTCAACATTGCGCATTACGCGATGCGCTCCTGGCCGTGGATTGTCACCGGCCTTGTCGCGGTGGCGGTGTACTCGCCGATAGGGGGGCTACATCCGAGTGCGGAGTTTGCCGCCGAGCCGGAAAAGGGCTACGTGATGGTGCTGCGCGACTTCTTGCCGCCGGCGTTGCGCGGCTTGATGGTGGCGGCATTTCTTGCGGCGTTTATGTCTACGGTGGGCACGCAGCTCAACTGGGGTACGTCTTACCTCATCAATGATTTCTACCGGCGTTTCGTGGTGCGCAAAGGCAGCGAGAAACACTACGTCTTGGCCAGCAAGCTATTTATCGTCTTTCTAGTGATTTTGAGCGGTTACACAGCGGCACACATTACCTCGATTCAATCTGCGTGGCAGCTTTTGCTGGGCATGGGCGCGGGAACTGGCGGGGTGCTGCTGTTACGCTGGTATTGGTGGCGGATCAACGCTTGGAGTGAAATTTCTTCGATGGTGGCCGCGTTTGCCGTGTCCATGTCGCTGCAGTGGGTGCATTTCTCCGGGAACAGTTCCGTGGCGTTCGCGAAGAGCACCATGATTACCACCGTGGTCACCAGCGCAGTGTGGTTGATTACAACCCTTCTTACACAGCCGGAAAGCGACGAGCGCCTGGTGAAATTTTACAGACGGGTGCAGCCGACAATTCACGGCTGGAAGCGCATCGCCGCGCTCGCGCCGGAAATCGCGCCGGTTCGCGACTTTGCGGCGAACACCTTTGATTGGGTGATGGGCTGCACGCTGGTTTATTGCGCGATGTTCGGCATCGGCGAATTGGTGCTGCAAGCCTGGCTCTCTGGATTCGTGCTGTTAGCGTCTGCCACGATAGCAGGCTACCTGATCTACTGGAGCCTCTCGCGCCGTGGGTGGCAGACATTGTCTGGAAACCTCGAGAGACCTGTTGCACCTTCGGCCGCGGAGGCTCGGCTGCAACACACGGATTAGGGACAGGATCGATCTGGCGGTTGAAAAAAAGAGCGGAGATCTCTCTCCGCCCTTTGCTAATGACAAGCCCGCACAGATGTTATGACTTCACGTGCGGGGACGCCTTCTGCAAAACTTCGGTCAGTTGACGAGCCTCGGGAGGCGCTTGAACCCTGGATTCGGTGATGATCTGCTCCGCATTTACATCCCGGCCGTACAGGCGGCGGTTTGCCTCGTTATCGGGATGAACCGTGGAGCCTTCCAGCGAAACGCCGGCAAATACGCCACGGGCGCGCGAGTAGCTCAACATTTCGGCGCGGAACGTAATGTCTGTGGCGGCTTGCGCATCGCGGCCCTTCGGACCGGCGGCAATGGAGGCATCAGCGCCCAACTTCACTTTATTGTGGAGCAGACTCTCTGCTCCGCGAGCATTCATCACTAAGATGACGAAGTCGGTTGCTTGACCACCGATTTGAAAGCCCACGCTTCCAGCCTCCAGAGCCATCATCACCGGGGCGCCCCAGGGGCCTGAAAAGTCTTTGCCCGAACGGCAGACCATCACGCCGCGTCCGTAGCTGCCGCCAACGATGAAGGCGGCCTTGACGACCGAAGGGAACACCATTACGCAGCGTGCTTTGTCGAGCAAATCCTGCGGAATATCATCCGGTATATCCAGAATCTCTTTCAGAACCGTTGCGGCATTTTGGATACGGTCGACTTCTTTTTCGTCTTTGTCTTTGGCCGCAGAAACGGACGACCAGGACAGGAAAATCAGTGCCAGGACTCCGGCTGTCAGCACAGTCAAACGATTTTTACTCATCAGAAATGCCTCCTTTTGAATCGACCATGACCAGGATACTTTTGAACGAGATTAGGTAGCGCGGCGGCCAGACGACGCAAGTATGACCACGCCTCCGATTAGCGCCAGCGCTCCCAGGATGGGTGGTATGGGGATCGTGTTGTGTTCTTCTTTGGTGGCTTGGATAGGGCCAATGTCCAAGACCTTCTTGTGCGTGGTGTAAGTGAAGCCCTGATAGGCGAGTCCCAGGATTCCGACGACGATTAGCACGATACCAATGATCCTCATATCGTCAGTTCTCGTTCAAGACCTGCGCAGTAGGTGGCCCATCAATGTGACAAGGAAAAGAATGAGGAAAAGATAAAACAAAATTTTGGCGATTCCGGCCGCCGCCACCGAGATGCCGGTGAAACCGAGCAAGGCGCCGATCAGCGCGACGATAAAAAATCCGAGTGCCCAGCGCAACATCCTTAGACCTCCTGTGTGCTTTTCTTACGGGTGATTACTGATTCTGATTACGGGAGTGCCCATTCGGAATCGGGCTGTGAGATGGTCCCTGGCGCCACGCGCCCTTAGGGCCACGATTCTGCCCTCAGTCTTGCAGAAAACGGAACTTACTCCATACCGACTACACCCTAGGAGCATCCAAAGCTTCGTGTAGGCAAGGAACGCCGGCTAGGCGTGCAGTAAAGACTGCACACCTGGACGGGGACAAATGTAAAAACTTCGGGTGGCTGAGTTGGTTTCCGGCGAGTACTAAAACTACTCGAGCGTCTAAGCCTATATGGCACAGCCATTTGGATATGATTTCAATTGGGAGCGCGAATGGCCGGATTAATGCTCCATCTGAGCCTGGCATTCGAGGTGTGTGTAGCGGAATGATTCTGGACTCCTGCACTTTCTCAAGCGCCGTTGGAGGAACACATGGAAGCTCTTCGTTTGCTAGTGGCCGACGATCACGAAATAGTGCGCAAAGGTTTGCGTTCGCTTCTCGAAGCCCAACCGGGTTGGCAAGTCGCCGGGGAGGCGAGCGATGGGCGTGAAGCGGTGGAGAAAGCCAAGGAATTGCGGCCCGATGTCACGGTGCTCGATATTGGTATGCCATCGCTAAACGGGTTGGAAGCCACACGGCAAATGCTCAAGAATGATGCTCGTGCGAAGATCTTAATCCTGACAATGCATGAGTCCGATCCCCTGATTCGAGACGTGTTAGACGCGGGCGCCCGCGGATACGTGCTGAAGACGGATGCGAGCCGCGATTTGGTGACGGCGGTGAACGCAGTGCGCAGCAACAAAACGTTTTTCACGGCCAAGGTAGCGCAGATGGTACTCGACGGCTATCTGGACCAAGCTCCGAAAAAGGAGAAGCCACAACCTGAGTCTCCAAAAACGCGGCTCACTCCGCGTCAGAGAGAGATCGTGCAACTGCTCGCGGAAGGCAAGAGTAGCAAGGAAGTGGCGGTGCAATTGGGTTTAAGTGTGAAGACTGCGGAAACACACCGTGCCAATATCATGCGGCGGCTTGACTGCCATTCGGTGAGCGAACTGGTGCGCTACGCAGTCCGCAATAACATAATAGAAGCCTGATGCGCCCCACCCTCGGCCCCCTGTCTCCATCAGTCACAAAAATCCACATTTCGGCATCGTAGGGTCTTCTCGATAGTCCGCCGTATTCCTTCGTTTGGCGTCTGTGTGTTTCTCTGAATGCGGATTACCTAACAGGAGGTTTCCATGAACTGGGACCAAATCGAAGGAAAATGGAAGCAGCTGGTCGGAAAGGTCAAGGAGAAGTGGGGCAAGCTGACCGATGATGACCTTCAGATGATAGGCGGCAAGCGCGATCAACTCGTCGGCAAGGTCCAGGAGCGCTACGGAATTGCCAAGGACGAGGCGGAGCGCCAGGTGGACGAGTTTTCGCGAACTTACACCGACGAAGCCACGACCCGCGAAAAAATCCGCAGCGCGGGGCGATAGCCAGACCCGAGAGGAAAAACCAAGTGCATTTGGCAGCCGGGGCGCAATGCGCTCCGGCTATTCATTTTGCCCACCGGATTTTTAACGTAGCACTTCGATCGGACGATCGTATCCGGTCATTTCCAAGTAACCGGCCCCTATGATTGGCGACCGGCCTTTACTTCCGCTCAACACGATCGCGCCTTCCCAGTAGACCGGTAAAAATCCGGCAGGGGATGCGAGTTCCTGCGAAAACAAGAACGTCGAGCTTTCCAGTTCAATTCCGAGCTTCGCAACTGAGATTTTCCATCGCAGCGGATAGGCAGCACCCGTGACTGGACTCGTCCATGCAGAACCTAAAGGCTCGAGTTTGAATTCGCTTTTGCGTAAGTGCGTGGAAACGCCCCTGGCGTCCACAAAAGTTCCCGCGGAATACGGGTCGATGGAACCATCCTTGCGGCGGATATGGAAGAGCATCAGCTCCGTGTGGTCTTCGAGCTGAATGCTCATCCAGTCCCATCCCACTTGATCGGCCTCAAGTTGGTGCGTGAAGAATTCATGGTCCATCCAGGCCATGCCTGTCACTTCAAAGCGCCTGCCGGCAAACTGAATTTCGCCAGTCGTGTTGAGGCGTGTCAACGAGATGTAGTGGGAAGCGCGGCCTGCTCCTTCGGCTTTTTGGCTGACGCCGTTCTCACCGTGTATCACCGGCGCCTTTGCGGACCGAAGCGTGAACTGAAACGAAAAGCTCTCGTCAATGGCTTGCAAAATTTGCTCGTCATTGCGCCATGCGACCTGCCAATTGCCGTTCCAGATTCGGCGCTGCGTATCGCTTACGCCGGCAATACCGGGTCCTCCGCGGTTCGTGCGTTCCGCGTGAAGAAACTTGCCGTGGTCCAAATCGCTTAGCGCAAGGTGCGCAAGATATAGGTCGCGCACGTCCCAAGTGCCTGTCGCGCTGGAATCGCGATCGACGCCCCGCCGAAAAAACGTCAACTCAAATCCGAAATGGTGGCCGTCCGCCGATTTGACGTTTCCGGTGTAATACCACCACTCGGTCTGAAAGTCTGAATGATTAAAGTGATCCCGCGGAAACTTGTAGTTATAGCCGGGGAGGGCAGCCCTGTATTGTGCGCTGGCCGTGGCGCCGAATAAGAACAGGACAACAATACATGTCCATCTACTCTTCATGTACGACCTCGACCGGATTGAGTCGCACGGCTACGTGTGCGGGATATAGGCCGGCCAAAACAGTCGCGGCATACACTACGGTCAATGCTCCCAGGAGCACGGCAACCGGCCAGTGAAAGCGAATCGTCCATCCGAACGATTGCTTATTTATGACGTAAATAAGAATCAGAGAAAGTGTAAAGCCCAGCGCGATGCCGGCGAAATTGGCAAGCAAACCGATCAACCCCGCTTCGATCACGATGAGCTTGCGAATCTGTCCACTCGCGGCGCCTAAAAAGCGGAGTAGACCCAGCTCGCGTCGCCGGTCGATCACCAAAGCTAGCAGAGCGCCCGCGACGCCCATTACGGCAATGAGCACCGCGATTGCTTCCAGAGCGTAGGTGATCGCAAACGTGCGGTCGAAGACGCGTAGCGCCTCGCCGCGCAGATCGCGATTCGTGAACACCAGCACGCGGTGCCCGGCGGCCGCACTTTCGATTTCGGCACGCACGTCTTCAAGACACGCATTCGGAGCGACGTAAATTGCCAGGTTCGATGCCGCGGGGTCCGGCAAGTAGCGCAGCATGACGTTGCGGTCCATCAGGATGCTGCCGCGCTCGCTAGAATAGTCATAGTAAACATCGGCCACGCGGAAGGAAGGGCGACTCTCGCCGAGTGACAGCGTGATCGAATCGCCGGCGCGCAGATGATGCTTATTCGCGAACGGTTCGCTGATGAGAACTTCGTTGGAATCGCGCAGTTCAGCTAAAACCTCGTTGGTCCTGCGGCCTGATAGAAAATCCGCGTTGTGATAGGAGCGCAGGATGTTTAGTTCGACCGATCCAAGTCCCGCGGGCATGGCTTCATAGCTGATCTCGTATTCGCGAAGCCGGTCGATTGCGGCGACGCCCGGCAGTCGCGCGATTTTTTCGGTGAGCTCCACGGAAATGGTCGGATGCCGGTCCGCGGCGGGATTTCCCGCCGGGCGGAGGTATAGGTCGGCTGGGAGCTGGTCGCCCATCCAAAGCAGAACAGTTTCGCGGAAGCTTCCGACCATGATGCCCACAGCAGTCATCATGGCAATCGCGGTGGAAAGCGCACCGACCAGCACGGAAGTACGCCGCAGTGAAGAGGAAAGGCTTCGCGACGCAAGCACTGCCTCAACGCCCAAAACTCTTTTCAGCGATCGCGAAGCAACTGAGGAAATGATGTCGACCAACGCGGGCATCGCGAACGCTGACGCGCAGATGAGCAAGAGCGAAGCGAAATAGCCGAACAGCGGCTTGCCGCCGATTGCGGGAAGACGCGACCCTGCCGCAGCGGCTAATGCCAGGGCAAGAGCAATCCAGATATCGCGCGTTTTGTGGACCTGAGTTGTGTACTCCCGCTGTCCGCGTGCCATCGCTTCGACTGGCGGAACAAGAGACGCCTCGCGCGCTGGTGAGTATGCCGAAGCCACAGCAACGACAACGCCGACGAGAAACGCCACCAAGACCGAAATCGGCGTCAACGTGATTACGTCCGGGCGGCTGCTGACATACAGCGCCTCTACGGTGGCGCCCATCAGTTGAACTGCTCCATCGGCCATGAGTCGGCCCAAGGGCATAGCAATCAGTGCGCCGAGGAGGCCGAGGCACGCGGCTTCTGCCACAAACGCCGCCAGAACCAGGCCGCGGCTTGCGCCCAGGGCTCGAACGATTCCGATTTCGGAGCGACGCCGTACAACGGAAACGGAAATTGTGTTGTAAATCAAAAAAGCTCCGACAACCAGCGCGATGTAGCTTAACAACTTCAAGTTCCAACGAAACGCCGCGAGCATGCGGCGATTCTCGTTTGTCCTCGCGCCAGCCGCGCGCACTTGCACGCCGAGCGGAACCACTTGGCGAACCCGCTGCTGCCACTCCTCCAAATTTGGAGAGTCCGGAACCCGGATCAAAATTCTATCGATGCGCCCGGAGCGGTTGACGGCGCTTTGAGCAGCGGAAATATCCATTACGATCGCGGATGTGCTGCCATTTGAGTCTGGAAAGACGCCTCGCACCGTGTACGTTGCGACCTGATCGTTGATGAGTAGAGTGATGCTGTCGCCGGGTTTCCGCCTCAAGCTCTCGCCAACCCATACGCTGTCCTTCGCGGCTAGGTATTTCCAGGCATCATCGGCGCCTGAGAAGCTGAAAGAATTTCTGCCGCGATTGGCTTGCGCCACAAGATCCAATCCAACCAGTGGAATACTTAGCTTGGTGTCTGCAAGGAGCGCATAATCCTCGATCCGCGACGTTATGCGCATCGGGTACGGCAACGCTTCGAGGATCCCCACTAGATTTTCCCGGACTCCTCCGGCCGTTACAATTTCGAGATCGTTGTCGCCTGCAAGCGTTTCCATGGACGACCGGAACGAGCCTGCCGCAGCCGTCCCAGCCAAGTCGATTGCGAGCACCACGGCAACACCGAGCGCGATCGCTAGCAGAGTCAAAAGAGTGCGCACGGGCTCGCGGAACAACGGGCGCAGGATCAGTCGATAAAAAAGAAGGAGTCGAGACATTCTTAACGTCGGGTCACTTCCGCGATTTCTCCGTCACGCAGCTTCACCACAACATCTGCAAGCGCCGCGGCCTCTACACTATGGGTGGCCATCATTGTCGCAGTATTTTGTTGTCGCGTGAGGCGTTGCAGGAGTTCGAGGATCAAGCTGCCCGCCGAGGTATCCAGATTGCCGGTCGGTTCGTCCGCCAGCAGAATGGCCGGGTTATGCACCAGCGCTCTTGCAATCGCCACGCGCTGCATCTGTCCGCCCGAAAGCTGATGTGGATACCGCGCGCCAAGCTCATCCAGATCCACCCATGAAAGCCGCTCGCGCGCAACGGTCCGCGCGTCCCTCTTCCCCGCCAGCAGCAGCGGCAGCTCGACATTCTCAAATACGGTCAGCGTGTGAATCAATTGAAAGGACTGAAAAATAAAGCCGATCTTCTCGCGGCGGATCCTGGCCAGCGCCTCGTCGCGCAGCGATGCGGTTGCCGCGCCGTCGACAAGGACCACGCCAGAACTGGGAAAATCCATTGCGCCCGCCAGGCTCAGCAAGGTGGATTTGCCGCAACCACTGCGCCCTACTAGCGCAACGAACTCGCCCCGAGAAACGTCCAGCGACAAATTATTGAGCGCCCGGACTGATTGCTCTTCCGTGAAATAATCCTTGGTGACGTTCTGGAGGGAGAGCATCGGCATGAGGAAATGGTGGCGTAACGACTGTGGCGCAGCAACCATTGCCCCGCCAGCACAGAGGCGAAACAATCAGAATGGTATGCGCGCCGCGCGTCTAGTGCTTTAGGGAAGCCAGCGCCTTTTCAATCGCTCCGGTAACTTCCGGCGAATCGGGAGTAACCGCAGGCTCGAAGCGCGTGAGGATTTGACCGTGCGGCCCGACCAGAAATTTCGTGAAGTTCCACTGAATGTCGCCGCCAGTCTTGGGATTGGCAGACTTGTCCGTCAGATATTGATACAGTGGCGTTTTGTCCTCACCCTTCACGGAAACCTTCGACATCATCGGAAAGGTTACGTTGTACTTTGACTGGCAGAAGGTCTTGATTTCCTGATTCGTTCCCGGCTCCTGAGCGCCAAAATTGTTGGCCGGAATCCCAACGATCACAAAGCCGCGATCCTTATACTTTTCATAAACCGATTCGAGCGCTGTGTATTGCGGCGTGAAGCCGCAGCGGCTGGCGACGTTCACCAACATCAGCACTTTGCCTTTGTACGCGGAGAGCGGCGCGGGTTGGCCATCAATAGTATTCAGCGTGTAGTCGAAAACATTCTTTTCGGCACCAATCAAAGCCGCGACGCAGAAAAGCAGGCAGAGCATGGCAGGAACGAATAGTCTAATCATTTTTCCTCCGTAATCTTTTTACATGGAATTGCCGTCGCCTGCAAATTGGCCGCGCCATGGTCAGCTCGATGCTTCCTGCGCTCGAGCCTGCTCACGGTGCCCATTGAGCCTGTACCCTCAGTGTTATAGACTGCGCGCGCGTCAGTTCCGGAAGTTCTCACAAAACGCAAGGGACGGATTCTCCCGCGCTGTTCGCTCAATGGCGCGGTCGAGACTTGGCGTGTGGCGAGCGGCGGCAATTCTTAGAGGAGGTGTAGATGCTGTATGCATCTGAGGTCGCGGTTGCGCACCGCGCTCTGGCAACGGCAGACCTGGTCATCATCGGGGTCTACTTCGCCATTGTGTTTGGCATCGGCTTGTACTTCGCCAGGAAAGAACGCACCTCCGAAGACTACTTTCTCGCAGGCCGTGATATTGGCTGGTTCTTCATCGGCGCCTCTTTGTTCGTATCCAATATTTCCACCGAACATTTTATCGGTCTCTCTGGCACCGGCGCTTCCTCGGGCCTGGCCGTCGGCCATTTTGAATGGCTAGCCTGTTTGATCTTGCTGATTCTCGGATGGGTTTTTGTGCCTTTTTATCTGCGCAGCAACGTCTTCACCATGCCTGAATTCTTAGAGCGGCGTTTCAATCGCGCGTCCGCCGTCTATCTCGCGGGTATCTCCATCATTGCTTATATCTTCACCAAGATTTCCGTCCAACTTTACGCGGCTAGCGTGGTCTTGGAGCGTGTTGCCGGCTGGTCATTGTGGAAGACCGCCGTGGTTCTGGTCATCGCCACGGGCATCTACACTGTCGCCGGCGGTTTGGCCGCGGTCATTTATACCGACACTGTTCAGACGCTAATTCTGATCACGGGGGCCGTCGCGCTCACGATTATCGGCCTGGGACGAGTCGGCGGCCTCGAACATCTCCGCACGATGGTGCCGCCAGAGTACTTCCACATGATCAAACCTACCTCCGATCCAAACTTCCCGTGGACCGGCATATTTTTCGGCGCACCTATCCTCGGCATCTGGTATTGGTGCACTGACCAAGTGATCGTGCAGCGCGTGCTCTCCGCGCGAGACGAGGGCCACGCCAAAGCGGGAACCATTTTCGCGGGCTTCCTGAAAATCCTGCCAGTTTTTATGCTCGTGCTGCCAGGCATCATGGCCTTCGCTCTATTCCCAGAGCAGGTAAAAAAGCCCGATTTCGCATATCCCACGCTTGTGCTGAATCTGTTGCCGGTCGGACTCGTCGGGCTGGTGATGGCGGCGTTGCTCGCCGCCGTAATGGGCGCGATGAGCTCGGTCTTCAATTCCGCTTCTACGCTTGTCACGCTCGATTTTTACAAGAAGATTCGGCCGCAAGCGTCCGAACGCCAGCTTGTCAATTTCGGCCGCATCGCCACTGGCATGATGGTTCTCCTCGGCCTGCTGTGGGTTCCTTTCATTGGCTACATCAGCAGCCAGCTCTATATCTACCTGCAAAGCGTTCAGGCCTACATCAGTCCGCCGATCTCCGCGTGCTTTATCCTAGGAATCCTCTGGCCCCGGCTCAACGGCGCGGGCGCTATCACTTCATTGCTCACCGGCTTTGTTCTGGGTGCGACGCGCTTCGTCCTTGAACTCGCGGACCGCGCTGGCGGCAGCCATTTTCAATCCCAAGTTGTCCGTTGGCTGATCGACATGAACTTCTTGCATTACGCGATTTTCATGTTTGTAGTCTGTTCCGCAGTGCTCATCGGCGTGAGTCTGATGACCCCAGCTCCCGATCGCAAGCGCCTCGCCGGACTAACGTTCGCCACCGTTGACGAGAAAATGGATGCGATCCCCGTCGGCACGCCCGTGCGCAAACCTGCGCAGGAGACTCCTTTGGAGCATCGCCTAAATGTGATCTTCAGTGTCTTGCTTGTAGCCACGGTTGTTGGTTTGTGGATTTACTTCCGCTAGGAACTGAGTCGTCGCGCAAACACCATGAACGCAACCTCGATCCAGGCTCTCAGGCCAAATGTTACACAGCAAGAAGCTCTGCGTAAGTTTTCCGGAGCTGGACCCTCCGCCCTGTATTGGAGAGTGCGCCGCGGCCCGCTGCAGCGAATTGCCGACGTCTATGTTCCGTATTGGCTTTATCGCGTGCAGTACAATATCGGGCGCGCCGCGCATAGCACCCTTTTCGCTATGGACGCGGTCAACGGTTCCCTAGACCTCTTCACATTTCCGCGCGTACCTGCGGCAAACGATCTCGTCAGCATTCACACGCGAAATCGCGTCGCGCCTTCGCTGCAACGCTCTTACGCCGAGGCTGCACTCCGCCAAAAAGTTCTGCGCGTGATTTTTCAGCAAGGCTTCTTCAAAGTCCGGGATCTGAAATTGGAAATCGCGCCAGAACCTCTCGAATTGCATGTTCCCTATTGGCTGGCTTTTTACGGCAATGCTATTTTGCGCTGCCGCGTTATGGATGCAGTTCGCCGCCGCATTGAGGGCGCCAAGGCTTCCGCATTTTTTGAAACGTGGTTAGCAGCTTCTTGAGCGCGCGTCTATCGCGTAGTCGATGCTTTGTCAGACGCATCGCTCAGGGTTGGACTAGTTCATGTGCATACGGAGAAAAAGATGCTGGGTTTTGAAAAACGTTGCGCTATGGCCGCTTTCATTCTGGCTCTATCCAGTGCGTGCGGGTTTGCTCAGGGCTGGCAACACCTCGGCTCAGTGCAGCGAGTGGAAAAGCTTAAGGATGGCGTGGAGCTGACTGCAGGCCGCGCCAAAGTGCGCATCACCGCATTCAACAACGCGATCGTGCGCGTGCGGGTTGCCCCTCAGGGCAATTTCCCGAAGGACTCCTCCTGGGCCATTATTGGCACGCCGCAGCCTCCGGCGGTGAAAGTCGACGATGCAAAGAACGAGCTAAAGATGACCGCCGGAAATACCACGGTCCTCGTACAGAAATCGCCGCTACTGATCCGGTTTGCCGATCCCGCCGGAAATGTGCTCCTTGCCGACGAGCCCTCACTCCCGATGGCCTTCGATGGGTCCCGCGTCCATGTCTGGAAGAAAATGCCGCTCGACGAGAATTACTACGGCTTGGGCGATAAGACTGGTCCCATGAATCGCCGCAATCGCGCCTTCACAATGTGGAACTCGGACGTCTTCGGCTGGGGCGAATCTACTGATCCCATGTACAAAGCCATCACTTTTTTCATGGGCCTGCGCAAGGGTATCGCCTGGGGCGTGTTTTTTGACAACACCTACCGCAGCAGCTTCGATTTTGGCAAAGAATCTTCAGACTATTTCTCCTTCGGTTCCGACGGCGGCGAGCTGAACTATTATTTTTTCGCCGGCCCAGATCCGAAAAAAGTCGTCGGGGAGTATACCGAGCTTGTCGGACGCTCACCGTTGCCGCCGCTCTGGACCCTCGGCTATCAGCAGAGCCGCTACAGCTATTATCCTGAAGCGCGCGTACGCGAGATTGCCGCAACGCTGCGCCAAAAGAAAATTCCCGCCGATGTCATCTATCTCGACATCGATTACCAGCAGGGCAACGCCCCGTTCACTATCAATCGCGAGTATTTTCCGCATTTCGAGCAAATGATCGCTGACCTGCGCGCACAAGGCTTCCGCACCGTTACCATCACCGACCTGCACATCAAGAAAGATCCCGGCCATGGCTACGCACCCTATGATTCCGGAGTCAAAAGTGACATTTTCATAAAAAAGCCGGACGGGTCTCTCTTTGTGGGAGTCGTCTGGCCGGGCGAAAGCGTGTTCCCCGACTTCACCCTAACGCGAGCGCGCGACTGGTGGGGCACACTCTACAAAGATTTCGCAGGCATGGGCGTCGCCGGCTTTTGGAACGATATGAACGAGCCCGCGCTCTTCCAGCGTGCTGATAAAACCATGCCGCTCGACACCTTGCATCGCCTCGACGACGGCACGACTCTCGATCACCGCGCGATTCACAACGTGTATGGAATGGAAAACGTCCGCGCCACCCAGGAAGGTCTGCTCAAACTAAAACCGGACGAGCGCCCGTTTGTGCTGACGAGAGCTGCATACTCGGGTACGCAGCGCTACGCAGCAACGTGGACCGGAGACAACAGCAGCACCTGGAATCATCTCAACATGAGCACGCCCATGCTGCTAAGCCTGGGACTTTGCGGCTACGCTATGGCCGGAGACGACATCGGCGGATTCGCTGGCTCGCCGCCCGCCGATCTCCTCACCCGCTGGTTTGAAGTTGGCGCGCTCAATCCCATTTACCGCGACCACACAGCAACCGGCACCAAGGACCAGGAGCCCTGGGTCCATGGGCCGCTGCACGAAGCCATTCGCCGCCGATACGTGGAGCTGCGTTACACGCTACTGCCCTACATTTATACCGTCGTCGAAGAAAGCTCGCGCACCGGCCTGCCCTTCATGCGCCCGGTCTTCCTGGACTACCCGCAAGCCGAAGATTTTTATGGCAATAACCGCGATTTTCTTTTCGGCAGCGACCTCTTTGTCGCACCAGTCACCACCGAAATGGTCGACGCTGAAGAAGTCCAACTCCCGCCCGGCGACTGGTACGACTATTGGAGTTCGCAGCGGCTCAGCAGCAAAAGCAAACTCACTTTGCATCCGGCGCTCGACGAAATGCCACTCTATGTTCGCGCGGGCGCGATTATTCCTACACAGCCTCTCGTGCAGAGTACCGGCGAAAAGCCTAGCGGCCCTCTTCAACTGCGCGTTTATGCGGGAGACGACTGCCGCGGCTCGCTCTACGAGGATGACGGCCACAGCTTCGCGTACCAAAGAGGTGAGCTACTGCGTGTGAAGTATTCATGCCAGGCTTCGCCCGGTTCGGTCACTATTACTTCCATAACTGAGAAGAGTTCGTTTCAACCGTGGTGGAACAGCGCCGAAGTGACGGTCTTCGGAGCCAGCACGCAGCCAAAAGAAGTCAAAATCGGCGATCACGCCATCCACGAATGGCGCTACGACGCGTCCGCGCACTCCGTTATTCTCAATGTGCCGGATGCGGCGAAGAACTGGGCACTTACTCTGACGTTCTGATCATTAGTTTAGGGCGAAAATCGAAATCGATTGCGCCGGCGCGTCGATGTGCGCTTCCGTCCCCGCCAGCTTTATACGCGCTTCCCCGAGTAATCGAGCGGCGCCCGCCGCACCTTGCAGCGGCGTGTCGCGCAAAGTAAGGTCAAGTTCGCGCGCTTTCGAATTGTTGAAGACGACCAGCAGACGCTCTTCTTCCGATTCCCGCGCAAAAACGTAACACGAGTCGTCGGAAAAGAGATGCCATAAGCGGCCCCCGCCGAGTGCCACATGAGCGCGCCGCAATTTCAGAAGCGCCTGAACATAAGAAAAAAGTTCCTGCTGCTCTCGTGTGCGCCCGGTTTCGGTGAATGCATTCCGAGAATCCTCGCGCCATCCGCCGGGAAAATCCCGCCGATTATCCGGATCGCCTCCGCCCGGCATACCGATCTCATCGCCATAGTAAAGCTGCGGAATCCCGCGCAGGGTAAGGGCAACGCCAAACGCCAGTCTCAATTTCGTTAGCGAGCTTCCTTCCGAGCTCGCAAACCGCGTGACGTCGTGATTTCCAAAGAAGGCGACTAGTTCATCTGGCCGGGGATAAAGCGTATCGTGCCGCAGCGCATCAGCGATGCGTCCAACGGGCGCGCCATTCAGCAGCACATCGCGCAACACGAAATACATCGGATAGTCGAACACCGTGCTCACGCCCGTATCAATGCCATCGTATTGCTTTTTTCCCCCTGCAAAGAACGAAGTCACGCTTGCATCCGGATGAAACACTTCTCCGATCGTGGTCAACTGCGGATAAATCCTCCGCAAGCCTGCGTGCCACCGCGACCAGAATAGCCGCGAAACATAGGGAAAAGTGTCGACGCGGAATCCATCTAAACCCGACGACTCCGTCCACCAAATTGCGTTCTGCAGCAAATACTGCGCCACAGCCGGATTTTCTGTGTTCATGTCCGGAAGAATGTCCACGAACCACCCTTCTGTAAGGTTGCGCCATAACCGGGCCGGTGCGTGCGGATCAACAATCGATTCAAATAAGTCGTGACCGTGGTTTTCCCCCTCGCCGTAGAAAGCACCATTCACTGGCGCGGAAGAATTCAAGTGGTGCTGCACCGTGCCGTGAAACCAATCCGGCAGTGGCGGCTTTGAAGCCCATGGATGCTTTGGCCCTACGTGGTTTGGCACGATGTCGAACAATATCTTCATGCGCTGCTGATGCGCTGCGGATACAAGTTCTTGATAGTCCCGCAAGCTTCCCAGGTGCGGCTCAACGGCATACAGATCTACCGCGCCATAGCCGTGGTAATCCTCAGTGGTGCCGTTCTTCACGATCGGCGTCAGCCAGAGCGTCGTGACGCCCAAATCCTTCAGATAATCCAAGTGCTCCCGAATCCCGCGCAAGTCCCCGCCGTGATACGCGCGCGACTTTGACCTGTCGTGCGACCCCGTGGTCCCTGCAGGTTCGTCATTCGTCGGATCGCCATTGGCAAAACGGTCCGGCATGATCAGGTAGACGACGTCTGCCGGCGTAAGCCCTTGAAATTTGTGAATCGTCTGCTCGCGAGCCGCGAGCGGCAGTTCAAACGAGGTAGCGCCAGTCGGCGTGATGATGCGACAGACCGCCGTGCCCGATCTCAGCTCTCCTCCCAATCTCAACCACACGAAAAGGTAATCTCCGCCCGCAGTCCCCTGCGTCCGTTCCACCACCAAGTTCGGGAGATTGCAGGAGACCCCCGTCGCTTCCAGATGTCGCCCGCTCAGCAGTATCATGAGCTCTGGCGTCAGCCCCAACCACCAATTTGGAGGCTCAACCTTCGTCACCAAGGGTGAGTTGTCTGTAGGACTTGTCGACTGCCGGGGCTTTGCGGTGAGTGGATGCGCCGCAAGACCCATGAGACTTAAGACCACGAATAAGCGGAAACTCAGCGCAAGCAGCACGCCGCAAGCATAAGAAAAAACAAGGCCCTTCGCTAGCTTCGGATTTTGCTGGCCGCCTCTGTGAACACGAGCGCCCCAAACGCCTCCGGGACATGAAAATTCGGCTCCGGCGTGTTCGTGGGCCGCCAAGCCGAATAAAAGCGCGGCTCTGTAGCCCCTTCCACCCGGAAAAAATTGACCTGCCACACCGCCGGAAACTTGAAATGCTCAACTAAGCTGTTCATCGGCAGCGCTAGAACCGCACGCCACTCTCTCTTCTCTTCATCGACAGTTACGCGCCGTCTCAGCCCGCTTTGCAGGTCACGTTTTTCTCCCGGAGCGATGTCGAGGTCAATCCACAATCCATTGGGCGCTACCTCTATTTCCTTGTAAGCGCGCGACTTTGACGCCGGTGGCTGCAGGAAAGCCTCGCAAACGTCGCGCTCCCACAGGTGATCGCGACGCCCGGAAGGCCCCGAATCGGCAAATACGGTAATGCTCCTGTAGAAGGCGTCGAATCGTAGAAACAAGAACTCAGAATTCCACAGCACCCGCACCTGTGTTTCTCTGTGCCTATCCGCGTTCTTCCCCTGCCAGTCGGCGTTAAACCAGATAGGGGGCGCTGTTTCCCAGGCTTGCTCGGGTGGAAATCCTTCCTCATTGGCCGCGCCAAGCATACGAACCGCAAACGCAGTGTCCATTCTTATGTCGGTCATATTTGTCGATTCTGATGTTCGCACGCCCTAGTCGACACTCCCGCTACGCGTGCTCATTCGATTACACTGCTGCATGCCAATCTTCCTTTGCCCCGCGAACTGTTTGCGCACGCCGGCAGCTTACGCAAAAATCGAGGCGCTAAGCCTGTGCTAGCATCGATTTTGCCCAATTCGCTGACCACTTTCGATGCGCTCGAATGATTCAGGAGGCCACAGCATGGTTGAGACCGTTAGCCCTGCCGAGCAGTTCACCACCGGAGCTATACGCCGCAAGCCCGAAGACTTCGAGTTCGTAAAATTTCGCATGGACGAAGGCGTCGCCCGCCTCACGCTGAATCGCCCCGATCACAACCTGCTCAACGAAGCCATGTTGCGCGAAATTGCGGACGGCATCGTTTTTGCCGGAGAGCGCGACGACGTCAAGCTCATCGCTATCGATTCGGCGTGCAAAGTTTTCAGCGGTGGCGTGGACATCGGCGAATACACCACGCAACGCGTCTACCAGATGCTGGATGCCTTCCAGGCCGCTTTCGCCGCAATGCTAGAGGTTAGCAAGCCTGTCCTCTGCGTTGTAAACGGCCCGGCCATAGGCGGCGGCGCAGAGCTGGCCGCTTTCGGCGACCTCGTCATCGCCACGCCGAAAGCCCGCTTCGCGCAACCCGAAATCACCATCGGCGTGTTCCCTCCTCTCGCCTCGACAATCCTGCCGTTCCTGGTCGGACCAAAGCGCGCCCTTGAAATCATTTTGACGGGCGAAGCTGTGACAGCCGAGCGTGCTCTCGAACTTGGCTTGGTCACCCGTCTGGTCCCCGAAGCCAAGCTCGAAGCTACCGTCAACGAGTTGGTCAGTCGCATCACTTCGCATTCCGGTCCCGTGCTGGCCATGGCCAAAAAAGCCATCCTGGGAGGAATGGGGCTTTCCCTGCGCGACGGTTTGAAAAAATCAATGAATATTTTTCTCAATGAACTTTATCGCCTCGAGGACTCTCAGGAAGGTCTTCGCGCTCTGGTCGAAAAACGCAAACCCAATTGGAAAAATCGCTGATGCGCCAAGCATACTCCGGGACCGCTCAATTGACTCTGTCTGTACCCCGGCATACACTCATTGTTCCATTTTGCAGGCAAGGGAAGCGGGGAAGGCCGTGCAAATCGGCCGCGGTCCCGCCACTGTGATCGGCTGAAACGCCGTAAGCCAGGCTACCCTCCCATGCCGCGGGGATTGCGCCTTTCGCGAGAAGGGGCGCTGTCTGCAAGCCCCCAGCGCCACTCGCGAGGGGCTTTTTTGTTGGCGTGCGCTTCTCGCAGCGGAGAATCGTGTTGCGAATTTTCATTCAAGCGAAGCTCAAACCTGTGACTGCGGCCGCAGTCTTCTTCTTGTTCTCCGGCGCCGCAATCTGTGCTTCGCAAGGCACTGCCCCGCCGCTTCAAACACCTCCCGCCTACCGCCAAGTCACCGACGAAATCGGCCGCTCGATTCGCGTCCCGCGGTCCATCCATCGCATCGTCTCGCTCGCGCCCAACCTCACTGAAACGATCTATGCTCTCGGCCTGCAGGATCGCCTCGTAGGCGACACCGACTACTGCGATTTCCCGCCGGAAGCCCAGCAGAAAACCAAGGTCGGCGGCGCCATCAATCCGAGCCTCGAAACCATCGCTTCGTTACATCCCGATCTTGTCCTGGTCACCAAGAATTTAAATCGCCTCGAAACAGTGAACGCTCTCAACTCCCTGGGAATTCCTTCGTACGCGACCGATCCTCACACCGTGAAAGCCATTATCGCCTCCACCGAGCGCCTCGCCGACTTGCTCGGCGCGCCGGAAACCGGAACCGCTCTCGGCAAAGAGATGGAACGCCGCATCGACGCAATCAAAGATCGCGTCGACTCGCTGCCTCCCCGCCGTGTCTTATTCGTCGTCTGGACCGAACCCCTCATCTCCATCGGCAAAGACACTTTCATCGCCGATGCGCTGCGACACGCCGGCGCCGTTTCGGTCATCGACTCCTCCCAAAATTGGCCACAGATCAATCTCGAAGAGGTAGTTCGCCTCCAGCCGGAATTCCTGGTCTTCGCGGAATCGCATCCCGACAATGCCGCGCATAGCACGGATACGCTCGCCGATCTTCCTGGCTGGCGTATCCTCGACGCCGTGAAGCACCACCGCTTTGCGGTCATCAGCGACGCCGTCAATCGACCCGCTCCGCGCATCGCCTCTGCGATCGAAGATCTCGCCCGCCAGTTACATCCCGAAGCCTTCGCGGAGACTCCGCAAAGCGATGAAGACAATGCCAGTCCCCCACCACCCCGCACCCCTCCCTACGCAATGTCGCCGCTCAGGCTCGCCCCTGACTCTTCCTTGCCACAGAGGTGCGCATGCGCCCGCTAACGCTGCAGCGCCTGCTCCTGCAATGCAGCATCCTTGCCCTAATCCTGTTTGTCGTGGTGGTTGTCGCGCTCAAGCTCGGTGCTGTTCCCGTTTCTCTTTATGGCCTCGGTCGCGACCTGATTAGCGTTTTGCTCCGCCAGACCAGCCAGCTCTCCAGCGACTACGGCATGATCGTGATCGAAATCCGCTTGCCACGCATTCTTCTCGCGATCATCGTCGGCGCGTCTCTCTCCGTTGCCGGCACCAGCTTCCAAGCCTTGCTCCGTAACCCGCTGGCTGATCCCTACGTTCTCGGCGCTTCGATGGGTGCCGCCCTCGGAGCCATCCTGGCTCTCATCGCCGAGCCCCACCTCCCACTCCCGGTCTGGCTTGCCGCGCTCTTCACTCCCTTGGGCGCGTTTCTCGGCGCCGCGGCAACCATCGCCGCCGTGTATTTCCTCGGCCGTCGCGAAGGCCAAATCGATAGCAGCACTCTGCTTCTCGCCGGCATCATCAGCTCTTCTTTTCTCTCCGCCATTATCATGTTCCTGCTCACCACCCTCACCGGACACGATTTCCGCGGCATGGTGTTTTGGCTCATGGGGGATCTTTCCAGCTCGCTACAATCCAGTTTGCGCTGGGTCCTGGGCATCGGTTTCCTGCTCGCCACCGGTGCGATCTACACCACTGCCGCGGATTTGAACCTGCTTCTCGCCGGCGAAAAAGAAGCCATGCATCTCGGTGTCGACGTCCGCCGCGTGCGTCTCGTCGTTTACATCGCCGCCTCGATTCTCACCGGACTCGCGGTTTCCGTCAGCGGCGCTATCGGCTACGTTGGCCTCCTCGTTCCGCACGTGATGCGCCTGCTTTTCGGTTCGGACCATCGCATCCTGCTGCCCACAGCTGCATTTGGCGGCGCCATCGCTGTGGTGATCGCAGACACGCTCGCGCGCACCGTTGTAGCCCCGTCCGAGCTTCCTGTTGGCGCGATGACTGCGCTCGTGGGCGCTCCTCTCTTCATCTATCTTCTCCGCCGGAGGATCGCGTGAGCAGCACAGCGCAATCTTCCTCGGCATGGCCAAACCTTGGCGGCGCGCCTCGCGCCAGCAGCGAAGTTCGCCTCAGCGTCGAACAGGTCAGCTACGCCTATTCCGCCAATCTCTCGCAAGCGCCGCTGTTCACCCTTGAAGCCAATAGCTTCCAGGCCCGTCCTCGCGAAATCGTGGCCATCCTCGGCCCCAATGCCAGTGGCAAATCCACTCTGCTCAAGTTGATCGCCGGTGCGCTCGCGCCTCTTTCCGGTCGTGTGCTGCTCGACGGTTTCGTCACCCACACGCTAGCCCCGCGAGCCCGCGCGCAACGCATCGCCATGGTTCAGCAAGATACTCCGCTGCTCTTTCCCGCGCGCGCCTGGGAGTTCGTCCTGCAAGGCCGCCATGCTCACGGTCGCACACTGCGCTTTGAAAATGACGATGACGTCCTCATCGCACGCAATGCACTCGCGCAAGTCGGCGGCGATCATCTCACCGATCGCTGGATGAACGAGATCTCCGGCGGCGAAAGGCAGCGCATCATACTCGCTCGAGCCCTATGCCAGCAGCCGCTGCTTCTCCTGCTTGACGAGCCAACGCTGCATCTGGACATCGGCGCTCAGGTTGATCTCCTTGCCTCCTTGCGCCGATTGGCCGCGGAAAATCGTTATACCGTTGTCGTCGTGACGCACGAGCTCAACCTCGCAGCGGAATACGCTGATCAGGTTGTGCTGCTCCAAAAAGGCAAGAGCCTGCGCGTAGGTTCTCCCGCGAGCGTCTACCAGCGCGACTTGCTGGAACAGGTTTTTCAAACGCCGCTTACCGTCGAGCAAGGCTCGAACGGCCGGCCCCGTGTGAATTTGCTGCCAACGACCTAGCAGTCTTTTCGTTAACCCCGGCGCCGCAACGCCTGTCGCGGCACACCGTAATCACTAGTGGGCTTCAGCCCCTGACAATCACCGCGAACTTCGTGCTCGGGAAGACGGGCAACCTCCATCGGGTTGCACTTGTTCAGCTCTCGAACTAAATCGAGAGGCACCGCAAGAAAGCCGTCGCCGACGCGCGACTGTACGGCGGAATCGAGACTGCGCAGGTCACTGCGGCGAAGTGCTCTTGACGTTCGGGCAGCGCCGCGGGAAGGCCACGCACAGGCCCCGCAATTGGGGCCAAATTCACCCGCCAAGCCAGGAGACCGGCGAAGTTCGCAGCCCGCGCGAAGCACCCATTACGCAGGCCAACCTTCAAGCTCCCACGCGTGCGGGAGCGGAGGACAAAAATGAACTCAACTCTTCAACGTTTCGCTCTTCTTGCTTTTCTCGCATTCGCAGTCAGCTTTTCGCTGCAAGCCCAATCGGATTCACCAGTCGCCCATCTTTCCGGACAGATCACCGACGCCTCTGGCTACGGAGTTGCGTTCGTGCGTGTAGTTGCCCGGCCTGAAGGAACTTACTCGTCGCAGACATATCAAACCACCTCCACCACCGAAGGAACCTACTCTTTGTCGCTTCCTTCCGGCAGCTATCACCTTCACTTTGAGAACTCCGCCTTTGTGCCTCACGACGTAGCGTTGCAGATCGCCCCGGCTGAGTCCCGCAAACTCGACCTGCGCCTCGACATCGCACAACTCTCGGAAAACGTGGTCGTCACCGCAAATGCACAGCCCCTCGAACTCAGCCAAACTCCGGCTCCTGTGGATGTGGTCTCTCGGGCCGAGATCGATCAGCGTCAGCTCGTCTCCCTGCCCGACGCGCTCGCCACTTTGCCCGGCGCAGCCATTGCTCGCACTGGTCGAGAGGGCGGCCTCACCACTTTTTTTCTCGACGGAGGAAACTCCAACTTCACGAAGTTTTTAGTCGACGGCACTCCGCTCAACGAACCCGGCGGCTTCCTCAATCTTGCCAACTCCACGCTCGACAACGTCGACAAAATCGAACTCGTGCACGGTGCGGAAAGCGCCCTATACGGCACCGACGCCGTCTCTGGAGTCGTCCAGCTATTCAGTCATCGCGGCGAAACCCGTATCCCCGAGCTAAGCCTCTTCGGCGAAGGCGGCAGTTTCTCGTCCGCTCGGGGCGGCGCGCAATTCAGCGGCTTGCTAGGCGGATTCGATTATTCGGCCGCCGGCTCTTACTTCCAGACCGACGGCCAGGGCCCCAACGATTCCTTCTTGAATCGCAGTTTCGCCGGCAATTTTGGCTACAGCCTCAACGACACAAACAGGCTTCGCCTCACCGTACGCAGCAACTCCAGCTTTGCCGGAGTCCCCGGCCCCACGCTCCTCTTGCCGGCCAATCTAGCTCAATACGAAGCTCTCAAAATAATTCTCGTGAATCTCGCCTGGGACTTTCACACTGGCGCGCACTGGCAACACAAGGTAAGCGGCTTCGAAAATCGCACGCTCGACACAAACGCCAATCCTCCATTCTTCACTAGCACCGACCAATTTAGCCGCGCGGGTGTCCGCGAGCAGTCCACCTACACGTTTCGCAAAGGCGCCGCCGCGGCTGGTTACGAATACGAAGTAGAAAATGGATATCCCAGCACTCTTTTTGGTCAGCATGCGAGGCGCAATAATCAAGCGGGATTCGTTGACGCTCGCTGGCTTCCCATTTCTCGCTTAATCCTCAGCGCCGGCGTTCGCGCTGAAGACAACACCACCTTCGGCACCCGCGTCGTTCCGCGCGCCGGAGCCGTCCTTGCTCTCCGCTATGGCACGGGATTCTGGGGCGACACCCGCGTCCGCTTTTCCTATGGACAGGGACTCAAAGAGCCTTCGCTAGGCGAATCCTTTGGCAGCGATCCCTGCTTTCCAGGCAACAACACGCTCAAGCCCGAGCGCAGCCGCACCATCGATGCCGGGTTCGATCAATTCCTTGCTTCCGAAAAGCTTCGCCTCTCCGCCACCTATTTCGGCAATCGCTACCGCGATATCGTCAGCTTTGCTTTCGATTCCGTCACCACTCCCGCCTGCACCTTTGGGACTGGCACTTTTTTCAACACCGATCTTGCTCGCGCGCGCGGCGTTAATCTTTCCGGAGATTTTCGCCCGCATCGGTGGCTCGGCGTCCGGGGCAATTATTCCTTCGACGATACTCGCGTCCTCAAAGCCCCGAACGCCTTCGCAAGCGTAGAGTTGCCCGGCAACCATCTGCTTCGCCGCCCTGTGAATTCCGGCAGTCTGATTCTCGACGCCAATTTTCGTGCATGGACTCTCAGCCTGACCGGATATTTCACCGGCCTCCGAACCGATAGCGATTTTCTCGGCTTCGGCATTACGCGCAATCCCGGTTACGCGCGCTTTGATATCGCCAGCAGCTACAACATCGGCCGTGGCATTTCGCTCTACGCCCGCGCGACCAACCTTTTTGACAAGCAATATCAGGACGCGATTGGTTTCCCTGCCCTCGGCCGCGATGTCCGTGTCGGCATGAACTACCGATTCGCTGGAAAGGACTAACCAATGTCCGAACCCATCCTGTTCTGCTGGTCTGGAGGCAAAGACAGCGCCATGGCGCTGCACATGCTTCAGCAGCGCCCCGACGTCCGCATCGTCGCGCTGCTGACCACCGTCACCGAAACCTACGACCGCATTAGCATGCACGGCGTCCGCCGCGAACTTCTCGTGCAGCAAGCCGAATCCATCGGACTGCCGCTGCATGAGGTTCGCATCCCGCCGCAATGCGTCAATCCCATTTACGAAGCGCGCATGGAAGAAGCCTTGCGCGCCCAGTATGACGCCGGCGTGCGAACCGTCGCCTTTGGCGACATTTTCCTCGAAGATCTCCGCGCCTACCGAGAGAAAAATCTAGCCCGCATCGGCATGACCGCACTCTTTCCCATCTGGAAGCGCGACACCCGCGAACTCATCCGTTATTTTCATTCCGTCGGATTTCGTGCCTGCGCCGCTTGCGTCGATCCGAAAGTTCTCGACCGCAGCTTCGCCGGACGCGAGCTTGACGAGCAATTCTTCCGCGATCTGCCGCACAATGTCGATCCCTGCGGCGAAAACGGGGAATTCCACACCTTCGTCTTCAACGGCCCCATTTTTCGCAATCCCATTCCCATTCGCGCCGGCGAAACCGTCGTGCGCGATTCCTTCATCTATTGCGATTTGCTCCCATGCGAAGCCGGCGTGGGGGCCACACGCTGCGCGCCTTGCCAAGCAAATAGGAAATGGTAGGCATCGGGCGTGAGTCCGGCCAAAGGAGAGCCCAAAGTGAAAATGGAAAAATCCGAAAAAGAATCTCTTCTGTTCCGCACCACTCTCATCTTCATCCTGATCGCCCTCACCGCGGGCCTGCGCCTTGCCCCGCATCCCTGGAACTTCACTCCTGTCGGCGCGATCGCCCTGTTTTCCGGCGCCATGGTGCGCGACCGCCGCGTGGCCTTTCTCTTTCCGCTGCTGTTGATGTTCGCCACCGACGCCATCATCGGTTTCAACAAGCTCAGCCCACTGGTATACGCCAGTTTTCTCCTCAGCGTCCTCATCGGCCGAGCCGCTGTCGGGACGCGCTTTAGCGCGTCCCCGCGAGCGAAGCGAGAGTCCCAACCGGGAGTCCCAGCAACCGTCCCACCAGCTGCGAAAGAACGCGCCGTGCCACGCATCGCCGCAGCTACCTTCCTCGGCGCTCTGCAGTTCTTCCTGATCACCAATTTCGGCGTGTGGGCATTTCTGAGCAGCTACTCACACACCGGCGCAGGCCTCGCGGCCTGCTACATTGCCGGCTTGCCCTTTTTCTGGAACACGCTGACGGGCGACGCTGTGTACGCCACGCTGCTTTTCGGCGGCTTCTTTCTGGCGGAACGTCTGGGCGCGCGTCTGCGCCCATCGCTGGCGCCGAATTTCTAGACGCGCTACTAGCGGGACGCCGGTCAAGGCGTTAGGGTGTACCCCCACATCCCGGGGGTTTTGGATGGATATGACAATAAAGGCCTTGCGATAAGGTGTAACAGCATGAAAACAAAAGACCCACAAGAGCCGGATGCTAGGAACCCCGGGACGTCGGTGGCGTGAGCGCTGTGCAGCGAGGGTCTTTACGCGCGCGCCGCGGCGAACGGGCTGAAGAGCGGCGATCACGGTCCATTTTACTGAGATCTAGAAGCGACGGAAACTGGACGAAGGGACAAAATTTAGCCGCTGTCCCTTTGCGTGTTGCCAGGGGTCTGATTCGCGAGCGTGCTGGCTCCATCTCATTCGATTGGTGGCAAGCGCACTCCTACCGCCGCGTGAGCCAGAAACCTTAATCGGCGCTGGCGGTCGCCGTTCCGTAAGGTGGTTTCGCCGCGCGCCCGCCCGGCAGCAAAGCCGCGGAAGTCCGCTCGGCGTAACGGGGAGTATAAATGTCGTGGACAATAGGGCCGCGCCTTGTTTACCGTAACAGAGTGGCTGGCCAGCGGCCCGGGGTCTATCTCTCGAAGAGGGAAAACATGAAGAGGCTACTGCACGTTGCCCTGTTGGCGCTTGTGGTTGTGAGTGTCGCGCAGGCACAAGATAATCGCACTTCTCCAGCCAATGCGAATGTGGCTGCGGACTTTGCAAGTACGACCTCGGCGACTTCCTCGCCTACAACATCGGAGGCTTGGTTGTGGCCGTCTGCGGGACAGCAGTTCTCGAATGTATCTTCACTCGCCCAACCAGGCGCGCTGGCAGAACCCGCTGAAGCGGTGCCGGCCGCTCCCGAGCCGAGATTTGTGTACGGCAGTCGCGATGACTTCCGGTGGCAACTTGCGCTCGGCATCTCGCTCGTGCGATTTCGATCATCGAAATACTACGCAACGGGTGTAGGCACCAATACTTCGATCACCTACTTTACGAACGAGTGGTTAGGAGTCGAGGGCAACATCAACACCGCGTTCGCGCCGACCATCTACCAGAACGAGCACGTCAAATACGTCAGTTACGGTGGCGGCCCGAAAATCGCCTGGCGCGCCCGCAAATGGGAACCGTGGGCGCACACGATCATCGGCGGGGTGCATGTCCTGCCGCAAACCGCAGGTCACAGCCAGAATGGTTTCGGTTTACAGGTTGGCGGAGGAGCGGACTACCGTATCTACCCGCACCTCTCTGCCCGCGTGGAACTCGACTGGGTAAAGACGCACCTGTTCGGTGAATGGCAGAACAGTGCTCAAGCCAACTTGGACATCGTGCTTCACTTCTAACCTTCCGGCTGAAATCGCTTCAAGTCCCTACCAAATCTTGCAGACTTGCGCGCGGACCATCGCGTCGCCTTTTTTGCAGCCGAATGCCTTCGCAAAATCCGCCATGTTCGAGAGCGGTCCATTCGCGCGAAACTTTGGCAGCGGATGTGGATTGGTGTTGGTTTGCAGTCGGGCGAGTTCCGGACGGACGTTGACCGCCCAATTCTCGGCGTAGCCCAGGAAAAAACGCTGGTTGGACGTGAAGCCATTGGTGTCCTTTTCGTCCGCTTTGCCATGCTGCGATTTTTGGAACGCTGCATACGCCAGTGTCACTCCGCCCAGGTCGGCGATGCTCTCACCCTCGACCAGCTTGCCGTTCTCGTGCAAGCCCTTTTCGACCTCATAGCCATCGAACTGTTTCACAACACACTCGCCGCGCTCCTGGAAACTCTTGATGTCTTCTGGCGTCCACCAATTCTTCAGGTTGCCGCGAGGGTCGAACTGCGCCCCCTGGTCGTCGAAACCATGGGTGATTTCGTGTCCAATGACGGCGCCTATGCCACCGTAGTTGTAGGCGTCATCGCGCTTGGGGTCATAGAACGGCGGTTGCAGAATCCCGGCCGGGAACACGATTTCGTTAAGCTGCGGATTGTTGTACGCGTCGACCGTGGGCGGCGTCATCCCCCACTCGCCGCGATCGACGGGTTTGCCAATCTTTGCCAGGTCACGGGCGTTTTCAAATTGTGTCGTGCGAAACGCATTGATCACGTACGGACCACGCTCGATTTTGAGGGCTGAGTAATCGCGCCACCTATCCGGATAACCAATTTTTATGGTGAAGGCTTCGAGTTTCTCGATCGCGGCCTTGCGCGTGGCCGCGTTCATCCACGGCAAAGTCTGCAAGTCGTCGCGCAGCGCTGCGAGCAGATTGTGTACAAGCTCGAGGGCACGCGCTTTTGCCTCCGGCGGAAAATATTTCTGCACATAAACCTGGCCGAGAGCTTCGCCCAACTGCTGGTCCGTGGCGCCGGTGCAACGCTTCCAGCGCGGGCGAATTTCCTTGGAGCCGGTGAGAATGCGCCCATTGAACGCGAAATTCTCCTGCACAAACGGATCCGAGAGCAGGCCGGCGGAACGATTAATGAGCTGCCAGCGATAGTAAGTTTTCCAGTCGGCAAGAGGAACGCTGGTCAGCATGCCATCGAGCGCCTTGAAGAAGTCCGGCTGTCCGATGTTGATCTCCGTGAGCTTGGGGCTGCCCACCGACTGAAAGTATG
>DATBYP010000010.1:0-4922 GCA_036513675.1 Candidatus Acidiferrum sp. | reverse complement strand
AAAGTTCCGGCGGACGCTGTTGCGGTCTACGCCGCGACGAATTCCGGCAAAGTGCCGCGTTTGCGGCGTATCGGCACAAGCGCTTCCGCGGATTCCACGCGCGTCACCATCGATCTCGAGGATTTGGTCCAGTACGACTCTGCGCGTATTCGCAATCCCGACCGGATTTTCTTTGACCTGCACGCGGCACGGCTCACCGCCGAACTAGCGCGGCAGAATATTCACGTGGAAGGCGATTTGCTCTCGGCCGTGCGCGTGGCGCAAAACCAAGCAGGGATCGTCCGCGTGGTGCTGAATATCAACGGCGTGAAGGATTACACCGCTTCCCTGCTGACGAATCCACCGCAACTGGTGATCGATTTGTATCCCGATACGCGCGGCTCTGCCGTGCGCGCGGCAAAGGCAAAGCACAGAGTTCCGCAAGGACCGATCGAAGAGCCAACGGTCGATTCCGCCGCCGCGCGCGATGAGCGAGCCGGCGTGCAAGCGGTTTCGACGGCGGCAACGCGAGTCGAACCGTTTGGACCTCCCGCATCAGCTGACGGCGGCGCCGTAAACGGATCGATTGCTGGGGCCGTCTCAAGTGCAGCTGGCGCTCCGCTTCCGGCGCCACGCAACTCGAGTCTGGTGCCTTCTGGTAGCGGCAAATCGCCGTCGAAGAACGCCAAATCGCTTGGCGCGAAGCCGGATTTAATTCGGCCAGCGAGCGCTGCTGTGCCGACGCGAGACGGGCAGTCCACACTAACGCGAGCGCTGGGGCTCAAGATCGGCCGCATCGTGATCGATGCCGGCCATGGCGGGCATGACACGGGAACAATTGGCCCAACCGGCTTGATGGAAAAGGACATTTGCCTCGATGTGGCGCTGCGGCTCGGCAAGATTATTCATCAGCGGTTGCCTGGCGCGGAAGTGGTGTACACGCGTTCCGACGACACATTTATTCCTCTGGAAGAGCGGACGCGTGTCGCAAACGAATCCAAAGCCGACCTGTTCATTTCGATTCACGCGAATTCCAGCCATGACCACGCGGCGCGCGGCATCGAAACCTACTATTTGAACCTGAAGGGTTCGCCGGACGCCATGGAAGTGGCGGCGCGAGAGAACGCCACCGCTCAGGAGAGCATTCACGATTTGGAAGACATCGTGAAGAAGATCGCGCGAAGCGAAAAGATCGACGAATCGCGCGAGTTCGCCGCAGACATTCAGGAATCGCTTGCTAAGCGCATCCAGAAGCTGAACAAGACCGTGAAAGATCGCGGCGTGCGCAAAGCACCTTTTGTGGTCCTGGTGGGCGCGGACATGCCTTCGATCCTCACGGAGATTTCCTTCCTCAGCAACCCAGCCGATGAACAGCTTTTGAAGAAACCGGAGCACCGCCAGCGCGTGGCCGAAGGTCTGTATCAAGGTGTCGCAAACTACCTTCAGAACCTGAACAGCATGACCATGAACGTCCCAGGAAAGTCCTCCGCTCCCAGCTCCGTAACCGCCTCAGTTGAACAATCGCGGAACCAACGTTAATCTAGTGGTGTCAAAGAAATGGTTGTAGGGATGCGCTTTCAATTCTTTTTGGCTTGCCTATTCGCTCTCCTGAGCGCCGCGAACAGCTCCGCCCAGGAAACGAAGCCGACGCAACAGGTTCTGCCTGACGCGTTCGGGAATTGGCACACCAGCGGCTGCACCGATCAGGCGCAGCGTCCTGCGCTATCGGCAGAAGCCGGGGAGCGCGAATATCGCCAGTGCCAGTTCACCTCCGGCAAGCAGACTGCGACCATCTGGGCTGGCAAGTACCGCGACCCGAGCAGCGCCTACGAGGTCTACACTTCCCTGCTGCGGCCGGGTATGCAGCCGTCGACGGTTGGAAGACTCACTGCGGTCGACGACAAAGGCCTGCTTATCCTGGTTGGAGATGTTGTTCTCGGCGTAGACCAACCGCGGAATGTGCCTACAAAGGATTTGCAGGAACTGACGGCGATCATCGCCGCGCGATCGGACAAGACGCCACTCCCCCCAATTCGCGGGTACCTTCCCAAGGAAGATTTGGTGAATGCGACCCAGCGGTATGCGCTGGGGCCGGTGGCGTTTCGGGCGGCTGCGGACGCCGAGGGCAAGCCTGAGATTGTAGGGCTGACCAGCGCGGTCGGTTTCGCGCAGGGCGCGGAAGCAATGCTCGCGCAGTATCACCGTGGGCACGAGGCCGGTGTGCTGCTGCTAATCGACTATCCCACTCCGCAACTCGCGGAATTGCATTCGCGGCATTTGGAGACGGCAGTCGCGGAAACGCCGAAGATGGCCGGAACCAAGATCGAGCGCAGAGGATCATTGTTGTCCATGGTGATAGCGCCGACCACTCCGGCATTTGGCGAGATTTTGCGCAATGGCGTGACCTACCAAACGCAGGTGACTTGGAACGAGCCGAGCCAGACGGCCACCGATGCGCCGTTGGGGGTGGTTCTATACCGGATTTTTGTCGGCACGGGCGTTTTTATGATCATGGCGGTGGTTTTTGGCGTGGCGTTTGGCGGCGTGCGCGTGTTCACAAAGAGGTTGTTCCCCGGGAAAGTATTTGACCGTTACGAGCGGATGGAAGTCCTGCAAATGGGCCTCTCCGGAAAAACCATCGACACCCGCGATTTGTACTGAGCGGATTTCTTGCGGCGCGCTGCACCCTTACGTAGTAAACTAAGTAACGCAATTCCCTTCCGGGCGTCTAATTAATCGTCGGATGTCCTGTCATTTTTGCACAAGTAAAGCCGTATCATAGAATCGATGTCCGAGAGCTGGGTGTCCTAGGAGCTGCGCGCATACATGTTTGGTGTCCAGATTGTTAAAAATAGGTGGGTTAGACTACATATCGCGACGCTGGCGGTGGCCACAGCGCTGAGCCTGGTTGGCGGGTGCGGTAAGACATCGGCGGGTGACCCGAAGGCCGGTGGCGCGCCGCCGGCTATGCCGGTGCAGGTCAAGATCGCGCAAGCTGAGACCATTCCCGAAACCACCGAGTACCTCTCGGTCCTGAAGTCACGGCATTCCGCCACCATCAATCCACAGGTAGACGGCTACATCACGAAGATATTCGTGAATTCCGGGGATCGCGTCACCACGGGTACCCCGATGGTGCAAATCGATCCGCTGAAGCAGCAAGCGGCGGTGAGCAGCCAGGAAGCGGGGAAGGTGGCGCAGGAGGCCAACGTCCGCTATGCGCAAATCCAGTTGGACCGCATGCGCAAGCTGTACGCGGCGGGGGTAGTGCCAAAGCAGGACGTCGACAATGCGGTGACCACGTATGACGCGGCGCTGGCGCAACTGAAGGCGCTCACCGACCAAGTTAGCCAGCAGGAAGTGCAACTTCATTACTACCGGGTTACGGCTCCGAGGGACGGAGTTGTCGGCGATATTCCGGTCCACGTGGGAGATCGCGTGGGTGTGACAACGCTGCTGACTACCGTGGATGAGTCGGGCCCACTCGAAGCGTACATTTATGTCCCCGCCGACCGCTCGCGGAATTTGAAGCTGGGTTTGCCGGTGCACTTGACCGATGATTCCGGAATCAAACTGGCGGATTCGCGAATCACTTTCCTCTCACCGCAGGTGGACACAGAGACACAAACGGTCCTCGCGAAAGCATTGCTGGAGAACCCGCGCGGCTTGCGCGTATCGCAGCAGCTGCGCGCGCAAGTGGTGTGGTCCACGCGCGAGGGCACGGTCATTCCGATCCTTGCGGTCACCCGCATCAGCGGGCAATTTTTCGCGTTTTTGGCGGTGAAGGAAGGCAATGGCACCGTGGCGCGTCAGCGGCTTTTGAAGGTGGGCGACACGCTTGGGAATGACTACGTGGTGCTCGACGGTCTCAAGCCGGGCGACCATATTATTACTTCGGGATTGCAGTTTTTGCAGGACGGCGCGCCGGTGATGGAGCAGGTGCAGCAGACCGGCGGGAAGTAACACGCGCTTGCCGCAAGACGCGGCATTCTGGCGCGAGTTTATGCAGAAACCTCAGGCCTGAAGGCCTGAGCTACAGCGGAGCTCAGCTTGGTTGATTTTTTCATTCAGCGGCCAGTTTTTGCGACGGTTTGCGCGTTGCTGATTATTTTGGGCGGCGCGATTTCCATTCCGACGCTCCCCATCGCGCAATTCCCTAGCCTGGCGCCTCCGCAAGTCATCGTCAGCAGCTTCTACATCGGCGCAAACGCGCAAACCGTGGAATCCGCGGTCACGCTGCCGCTCGAACAAGCCATTAACGGCGTTCAGGGAATGAAGTACATGACTTCGACGAGCGGGAACGACGGATCGAGCGCCATCACTGTTACTTTCGACATTACGCGCGATGTCGATCTAGCTTCGGTGGACGTACAAAACCGCGTCAACCAAGCGCTGGGGCGTTTGCCCAACGAAGTCAAGAACACCGGAATTTTCGTTAACAAACAGGCGAGCGGGTTTGTGTTTGGCGCCGGCGTATATACCGAAAACGGCCAATACGACAGCTTGTTCCTCAGCAACTACATGGACGTTTATGTTCGCGATGCGATCAAACGCGTGCCGGGCGTTGCGGACGCCCTCATTTTCGGCGAGCGCAAATATGCCATGCGCTTATGGCTCGATCCTTCGAAAATGGCGCAACGCGGACTGACGGCGACAAACATTCTTGCGGCGCTGCAAGAACAGAATGTGCAGGTGGCCGCCGGCCAGATCGGCCAGCCGCCTACACCCAGCGGCCAGACTTTTCAAATCAGCGTGCGCGCGATCGGGCGGCTCACGGAAGCCGTGGAGTTTGAAAATATCGTCCTGAAAACGGGCGCGGATGGAACGCTGGTGCGGGTGAAGGACGTAGGGCGCGCGGAACTGGGGGCTGAAGATTACGGTTCGCGGCTGCGGTTTGACGGGCACGAAGCTGTAGGCATGGGCGTGACGCAGTTGCCGGGGGC
>DATBYP010000009.1:0-4274 GCA_036513675.1 Candidatus Acidiferrum sp. | reverse complement strand
CGCACGCCTTTGAAAGCACAAGGCTCGTGTTCTCGCCCGCATCAATGGATCTTCCTGCCGGGAGCTGAGGTTCAGAGCCCGCTCGTTCGTTTCGAGGTACAGTTGCGTACTGGTCCACGCCGCCGGGAGCACCATGTCCAGTAGGGCGCGGATCTCCACATCGATCAGGCCATCGCGAGCAGCGAGTGCCACAAGCTTCTTGTAGGTTTCGAGGGCGGCGGGAATGTCCACCAGCGCAACGTAGAACATCCCCAACTGCTCCAGAACCTCGATTTCGCGGGCTGTACGCTCCGGCTCGGGTATCCGGCTTACTAATCCGGCGGCGTGCTGGAGAATTGCGACGGCCTCCCGGTGCGCGTAACGCCTCCTGGCTGAATCCGCTGCCAGGCCCAGGTACCTTACGGCACGCGGCCAATCGGATGCTTCCTCAAAATGTTCCGCGAGTTCAGCCGCAACTTCGTTTTCATGCCGTGAAAAAAGCTCCTCAAGCCGCTCCGCGATGCGCAAGTGCAGTTTTGCCCGATGTCCGGGCGCCAGTCGCCGATAAAAGACCTCCCGATATAATGAATGTACAAACTCATAGCGTTGGGAAACCGTCCCGTCCGGGAACTGAAACGATCCCGCCCAACGCACCATGTGTTGCCGCCGCGACAGATCTTCGCAGAGGTCCTCAAACTTCTCCTCGTCCAGAGTGGCCCCGACAGCGATTACGCTCGTCCTAAACGACACGCCCCGGACGCTGGCTACCTCCAGCGCCCGCTGCTGCTCCGGGCTCAGATGCTCAATCTGGGTTTCGATCATCTGGCGCAGATTCTCCGGAACCTCCAGATCGATTTCTTCGAGAGGCACGTTGAGTCTCCAACTTCCGTTCTCGTGTGAGATGAAACCCCGCTGGGTCATGTGCTCTAAGGCGGCAACCATGAATAGCGGATTTCCTTCCGAATGACGGTGGACCAGTGCGGCCAATCCCGCGGGGAGGTCCTCTCCCGCTGCGCCCAGGTACTCGGCTACGTCGCTCTCGCTAAGGGGCTCCAAAGCGATTTCATTGCATAGTTGATGCAACTGCAACTCTGGTTTGACCCGCTTCAATGGATGTTCGGAAGGCGCGACATCCATGGGGCGGTACGTGCAGATCAGCATCAATTTGGCCGGCGCCCTCCCTCGCGCGAGTGCCGAAATAAGATCCACCGTGGAGGGATCTACCCACTGCAAGTCCTCCAAAACCAGCAACAGCGATGTCGTTGCCGTGATGATCTCCAGTGCCTCTCCGATTTCGCGGAGCATGCGCTCGCGAGTCGCGCCCAGCAGCTCGCGATGCAGTGTTTCCCGCTGCTCGCGTGTCACTAACGCCGGGAATTGTGTGAGCCATGTGGGCGCGTGCGACGCCAACACCTGCACAACCGAGTCTCCTCCCGGCCGGCGGCACAGTTTTCCCAAGGCTTCCAGCATCGGGTAATAAGCCTCCTTGCCTCCGTAGCCTTCGACACATTGCCCGCGGGCGTTGCGAAGGACTCCGTCGACCGCCGCCTGCCGTTGGAATTCATCCACCAAAGTAGTCTTGCCTGCACCCGGCTCCCCGGTAACGAAAACGATCTGCCGCTGCCCGGCGAGCGCCCTCCGAAGGTACTCGCGCATCTCGCCAAGCGCACGCTGCCGCCCCACAAGCCGCTCTTGTCCCGGCGTAGCTGGCTCGTCGATCTCGCCAGAGGTATCTTCCTGGATCGAAGCGATAAAGTGATACCCTCGTCGCGGCAACGTTTCAATGAAAGCGGGATTCTTCGGGTCGTCACCAAGAGCGCTCCGAATATCGAGGATGTGGCGCTTGAGCACGTCCGGTTGAACATGAGTCTCGGGCCACACCGCATCCAGGAGTTCGTCCTGCGTCACCAACCGGCCCGCATGGTCCACGAGATATCGCAGAATGGCGTACGGCTTCGGCTTTAGGAGCAGGCGCTCGTCTTCTCCGCTATCCTTGCGGCGCCATAGACACTGATTGACCGTGTCCAGCCGGAATTGACGGAACTCCTTCATGCTCTCCTTCTTAGCTTGCCCGGCGCTTATCGCGCCGCCGTTGGCTGTTACGATTTTTCAACCAATCCGTTACCGACGGGATCACGAGTTTTGGTGCTGATTCTGGGACAACTTAGTTAGAACACTTGTCGCCGCGGTGTGTCCGCGAACGAGCAACCATGATAACCCGGAGAGCCATTCAGGCGAGCCCGGTCAGCGAGAGCAACACGCGCTCTTTGCCCGGATCGCCACAGCCTCAGCGCGATCTCCTTTCATTGCAGCAGGACGCATGGGCAGGAGCCGTTTGCGAGGGCGGGCGGCACAAAGGAAATACATGCAATATCCGTTAATGTTTCGCCTAGGGCAGAAGCTGCATGGCCCCAAGATTGACGATGTTCCGGCAGCGGTTGAGGCCGAACTCTTGAGGCTCAACCTCGGGAGCAAGGTTAAACCCGGTGCGACTGTTGCCGTCGCGTGCGGGGGCCACCGAATCGCTAACTATGCAGCGATCATCACGGCAGTTGTCGATCATTTCAAGCAGCTCAAGGCAAGTCCGTTCCTAGTGCCCGCGATGGGTAGCCATGGTGCTGGGACCGCGGAAGGCCAGCGTGAGGTGCTGCACGCGTTAGGCCTCACGGAGGAGACCATCGGGGCCGAGATCCGGTCCTCAATGGAAACTGAGGTTATCGGTCTATTGCCAGAAGGTGTGCCCGTTCATTGCGACAAGCACACTTTGCGCGCCGATCACATCGTCGTAGTGAATCGCGTGAACCTCCACCCCATATTTCATGGCGATGTGCAAAGCGGACTCCTCGAGATGATCGCAATCGGGCTAGGAAACCTCGATGGAGCGCAACTCTATCACATGACTGTGGAAAACTGCTCTTTTGAGGATATCGCCCACGGCGTCCACAAGGTCATGCTAAAGAAAGCGAATCTCCTGGCCGGGCTGATGATCGTTCAGAACGGCCACCAAACCACGGCCCGCGTCCAGGCCGCTTTGCCGGAGGATTTCGTCATGAAGGAGAAAGCCATGCTGCACTATGCGCGCGGTCTCTTCCCGCGACTACCGTTCAAGTTCATTGACATTTTATTCGTCGACGAGATCGGAACGATCTTCGGTTGCCTCGGCGCTGATTCCAACGTGATCGGCCGAAAATGCAACGCGCACGCTGCTGCGGAGGGGGAATTTCCACAGATCCGAACGATCGTCTACCGTGATCTGAACCCGACATCTAATGGCAATGCGACCGGAGTCGGTCATGCGGAGTTTGTGCGCTCCCGCCTTCTCAGAAAAACCGACGCGAGAGTCACCAGGCTGAACTCCTTGGCGGTAGGGATGCCGGCGCTCGCGGCCGCTCCCATCGATTTCGAAACGGACCGGGAGATCCTTGACGCGGCCCTTACGCTTACCGGGTTGCCGGAGAAGGCGAGAATCGTTTGGATTCGGAACACTTCATCCATTGTCGAATTCGAATGCTCGGAGCCATATTTAGAGGAAGTTCAGCATTGGAAAGATCTATCGATACAGAGCGGTCTGCATCCTCTCGATTTTGATCCCCAAGGCAATCTGCGAGACTTCGTCGTCGAATAAACTAGACAAATGGGTGCGTCATCCACAGCGCCGCCGATGGAGAGCGGCTCGTTTGCGGATCTCAGCCGCACTCAACTGATCCTTGCCCTGAGCGGCATGGTACTCACGTTGTTGACGTCGACCATGGATCAAGCGATCGCCATCGCGGCAATGCCACGTGCAATTGCTAGCCTGAACGGTTTTGCACGCTATTCCTGGCCTACGACATCGCTTCTGCTCACGTCTACGATTGCGATGCCGGTGTTTGCAAAACTTTCGGATCTCTATGGCCGGAAGCACTTCTATTTGTGGAGCGCGGCTGTTTTTGTGGTCTCTCTGCTCGCGTGCGGCGCGGCCGGGAATCTGCCGATTCCGCTGGACGGAATGAATCAGCTCATCGTCGCTCGAGGATTTCTGGGTATAGGTAGCGGCGCGATCATCGCCCTCACGTTCACCCTTGTGGCCGACGTATTCCCGCCGTCCGAACGCGGCCGCTATCAAGGGCTGCTGGCGGCCGTGACCGGCGTCGCCTTTATCGTGGGACCCAGCTTAGGCGGTTGGCTCACGGACCACTTTTCCTGGCGTTGGGCATTTTATTTCGATGTGCCGCTCGGGGTCCTGGCTATAGTGGTGGTCTACTTCACGCTTCCTGACTTTCGTACGCACCGAGTGCGCCGCTCGATCGATTGGG
>DATBYP010000008.1:0-3968 GCA_036513675.1 Candidatus Acidiferrum sp. | reverse complement strand
GACCACCATGGTCGATCCCATCATGGCCGGGCACATGGGCAGCCTGATCTTGCGCCTGAAAAACGCGCTCCACAAAACTTCCGTTGTCGTGACGCACGACACGCACTTGGCGAAGCGCTTGGCTGACAGCGTCGTTTTTTTGCAGGACGGCACGGTCAGATTTTTTGGTTCCTGGCGTGATTTTGAAAACTCCGATGACCCTTTCCTCCAACTTTTCCTGAAAGAAGACGAGCTGATCCCTGCGCTCGACGTAACTTTGTGAGCCAGCAAGGCTCCGACCTAGCCCCCACGATAGCGCTGGGCGCAGCCAATCCCATCGCGCAGCTCCGCAAGGAGATGGGCTTTTGGGATGTGCTGCTCTTCAACATCGCCACCGTACTTGGGCCGCGCTGGATTGCCGCGGCGGCGCACAACGGCACGTCATCGATCAGCTTGTGGGTGATTGCCGCCGTTTTCTTTTTTGTTCCGACCGCCATGGTGATCAACGAGCTGTCTTCGCGATTCCCGGAAGAAGGCGGGTTGTACGTCTGGGCTAAGGAAGCGTTTGGCGATTTTCACGGCTTTGTCGCCGGATGGAATTATTGGATCTACACCGTTTTCTATTTCCCAGGACTTCTGCTGGCCAGCGCAGCGATGAGCGCGTATATCATTGGCGAAGGCGGCGGGACGTTGTCGCAGAACCGAACGTTCTTGCTGCTGGTTTCACTCGGACTGTTGCTCGTCGCTGTGATTCTGAACGTCATTGGACTGAACGTCGGGAAATGGCTGCAGAATGCGGGCGGCGTTTCCACGTACGTGCCATTGCTGATTCTTGCGGCGATTGCCGCAATTCTGTGGTTGCGCCAGGGGTCGGTGACGCCGTTTACCTGGGCAAACATTTGGCCCGTGTGGAATTGGGATACGGTCAATTTTTGGTCGCAGATCGCCTTTGCATTCACGGGGTTGGAGTTGGTTTCCGCTATGAGCGCGGAAGTTCGCGATCCGCGGCGCACGTTGCCGCGCGCAGTTTTCGCGGCCGGCGCGTTGATCGCGCTGATGTACATCGTGGGAACCATTTCCGTGTTGGTGCTTGTGCCGGCGCAGGAAGTTTCCCCGACCTCCGGCGTATTTCACGCCATCACTGTGGGAGCCATTGCGCTGAAGATTGGTTTTGTGGGCATTCTTGCGGCCATTCTCGTGACGGTGGGAAATGCCGGTGGCGTGGGCAGCACCGTCGCGGGTATCGCGCGCGTGCCGTTCGTCGTCGGCATCGACCGGTATTTGCCGCAGGCCTTCGGGAAAATCCATCCGCGCTGGAAAACGCCGTATATTTCGATCATCGTGCAAGCCGTGGTTTCCGGCGCGATTCTATTGCTCAGCCAGATCAGCGAGACGACGCGCGGCGCATATCAAGGCCTGGTGGATGTCGCTATCATCCTTTACTTCATTCCGTTTTTGTACATGTACGCCGCGGCGATCAAGCTGGCCGGCCGCAAGGACCGGCTCGAAAATCCGCTCGCGGTGCTGATTCCGGGCGGAAAACTTGGCGTGTGGCTCGCGAGTGGAATCGCCTTCGCCGTCACGCTGCTCTCGATTATTGTTTCCGTGCTGCCGCCGGGCGATTCCGCGAATCGCGCATTGTTCCTAGTGAAGGTAGTAGGTTCTTCGCTGGGCGCGATGGCGCTAGGGCTGACGCTGTACTACCGCGGCGTGCGGGAAAAGAGGCGAGAGGCGCTGAGCGCGCCGCGCTAGAAACCCTGTTCAGTGAGCTCCGCCAGCGAAATCTTCGTCATCGGTTTTGAGCCGCGCGCTTCCAGGTAGCGCTCCACGTATTTGCCCAGGATGTCGCCTTCGAGGTTGACGGCATCGCCGGGTTTCCGATCGCGAATGTTAGTGTGCTCGTACGTGTAGGGGATGATGGCGGTTTCAACTGCAAACATGTGTTTCGTAATGTACCAACTCGCGACCGTGAGACTGATACCGTCGATTGTAATCGAACCCTTTTGCACGATGTAGCGCGCAAATCCCTGTGGAACTCGCACCGCGTACCGCCAACTCTCCCCCTCGAGCTGCAAGGCCGCCACTTGGCCGATTCCATCGACGTGACCTAAAACAAAGTGCCCGCCGAATTCCTTTCCGGCGGTGAGCGGCTGTTCAAGATTTACGCGCGCGCCGTCTCGCAGCGCTCCCTTGTCTGCGCCGAAGGATGTCTTTCGGACAGTCTCGCCGGAAAGATCGGCGGAAAATTGATCCTTGTCGATGGAAACTATGGTTAGGCAGCAACCATTCACGGCGATGCTGTTGGAGATGGTTAGCTTAGGGGCGAGCGTTGGCGCATGAATAGTCACGCGGCCGCCGTCCTTTTGCAGCGAGAGAGACTTGATGGTGCCGAGATGCTCGATGATTCCGGTGAACATTAAATTGAGAATAGCACTTTGCTCGCGAAATCGTATTTACAGCGGACAGCCAGAAATGGCTGTCCCACATTTTCATTCGCGATACACGTCCTGGAGATACGCCTCGATGGCCACGTCGGGGCCGAATTGTTCGACGCGAACATTTGGAAGCGGCCCATGCGTAAGGGTTGGCATGTGCGCGAACGGCACACCAACATCGCCGGCAAATCTTGGCGCGTAGAAGAGCCTAAGTTTGTGCACGAGGCCTGCCAAAAGGGAGGCACCGTTCAGTGTTGGACCAGCTTCCAGCAGCAGGCTCAAGATTTCCCGTCGTCCTAGTTCACCAAGCACGTCGTTAAGATCGATGCGGCCACGCTTTGCTCGCGCGCGAACAATTTCGACGCCTTCCTTCTGCAGCCGGCGCGACTTTGCTGAATCGAGCGCCTCCGCGGTAAAAACCAGCAAGTCGTCATCCGCGGTTTGCACGATACGGGATTTTGGCGGTAGCCGCAGCTTCGCGTCGAGAACTACGCGCAGCAGACGACGGCGTCTCGGTAACCCGGTGCGATCCGTAAGCAGCGGATCGTCCGCCAAAATCGTACCGATGCCGGTGAGCAGCGCGTCGGAAGCGTGCCGCATGCGATGCACTTCGGCTCGCGATTCCTCGGACGTCACCCAAGTTGAGCGGCCGCGTTTTTTGGGTTGCGGCAGAGCTAACTGGCCGTCAAGAGTCAGCGCCGATTTTAGCGTAACAAATGGCTTCTTGGTGCGAATCCAGCAGGCGAATGCTTCATTCAGGGAGCGCGCGTCGTTTTCAAGCATGCCACACGCTGCTTCAATATTCGCAGCGCGCAGTCGCTCGAATCCGCGACCGGAGGTCGCCGGATTTGGATCCTGCATCGCCGCAACCACTCGCCGCACGCCCGCGGCGATAATCGCATCGGTGCATGGTCCGGTGCGTCCGGTGTGATTGCACGGCTCGAGACTGACGTACAGTGTCGCGCCGCGCGCTTTTTCTCCCGCGGATTTCAGCGCGACGACTTCCGCGTGATCGCGCCACTCGTATTGATGAAATCCCTCACCAACGATTTGGCCGTCGCGCACAATCACGCAGCCGACGTGCGGATTCGGGCTGGCCAGGCCAACGCCTTTGCGCGCCAAAGCCAGCGCGTGGTCCATAAAACGAATGTCGTGTGCGTCCACGAATCAGTCGAAGAGCGAGTTGACGTAGGTTTCCGCGTCGAAGGAGACTAAATCATTGATTTGCTCGCCGGTACCGACGAAGCGGATGGGCAGCGCCAGCTCGCGCGAAATCGCCACGACGATGCCGCCTTTCGCGGTGCCGTCGAGCTTGGTGAGGATGATGCCAGTAACGCCGACGGTGGAAGTGAACTCGCGCGCCTGAGCCAAGCCGTTCTGGCCGGTGGTGGCGTCGAGCACCAGCAAAATATCGTGCGGCGCCCCGGGAATCACCTTCGCGGCGGTACGTTTCATTTTTTCCAGCTCGGCCATCAGGTTCGATTTGGTGTGCAAGCGGCCGGCCGTGTCCACGATGACGGCGTCGGAAGAACGCGCCTTCGCGGCGGCGACCGC
>DATBYP010000007.1:0-24692 GCA_036513675.1 Candidatus Acidiferrum sp. | reverse complement strand
GTCGTGGACAATGTAATCACGGAGGCTGCAATCGGCGTCCTCAAAACCTCCGGCTCCTCCGGAAATATCATCGCGGGAAACCATTTCTTTGACACGCCCGTACGCGTTCAAGATCCTCAATTGGTCGATGTCGCCAAACTGATATCGCCGAAGCGCTGAACTGTTTCTCTGCTTCGCTATTTGCCGGAACTTTGGCCGCTACTCACTCCTGAGCGCATTCATCGGCGAAATGGAAGCCGCCCGGCTCGCCGGAATAATAGCCGCCACAGACGCAGACACTGCAAGCGCGCCAGCAGCCACAATCAGCGCCAATGGATCCCAGCTAGAAACTCCATATAGCTGATTCGAAATCAACCGCCCCGCTCCGACGGCGAGCGGCAATCCCAGCAGCAGCCCGGCAAGAACGCGCTTCGAGGCCCCACTCAGCACCAACTGCACTACCTTTCCGCGTTCCGCCCCAAGCGCCATGCGAATTCCGATCTCCCTAGTCCGCTGCGCCACCGTATACGCGGTGACACCGTAAAGTCCGACTGCCGCCAGCAGCAGCGCCACAATCCCGAACAACCCTGCCAGACTCGCCACCGCCCGCTCCTGATCGAACGCCAAATTCACTTCTTCGCGCATCGTTCTGACGCTAGTCATCGTCAAGTTCGGATCGACTTCCGCCAGCGCCTCCGTCAGCAGTGGCTCGAGCCTGCCAGGCGGTGCATTCGTCACCAACATGATTCCTCCAATGAAATGCGAGCGCAGTTCGATCTGCTTCATCAGATCGTTCTTGTAATCGGCACTCTGCGCCAGCGGCACATAGAACATCGCACGTGCGGGCTTGTTCAAGCCCCAGCCCGCAAATTTCGCGTCGCGCACGATGCCCACGATCCGAAATGTCCCGACATTCTCCGGCAAATCAAGGCCGAAATGTTTCTCCAGCGGGTCTTCGTCGCTCTTGAAAAATCGCTTCGCGAACGTTTCGTTCACGATCGCCACCGGCGCCGTTGTTTCGTTATCCGCCGCCGTGAAATAGCGGCCCCGCACCATAGGCATCCCAAAGTTCTGCAAATAATTCGCGCTCACGCGGTCCCACGATGAACCCGATTCCTCAGCAAATTTCGGAGCGGGATGGCCTGCTATCAAAATCAATTCGCCCCAGTTGTCGGTCAGCGGGTTATACAGCGCCAGCCCGGACCCCTGCACTCCCGGCATGCGATTCAGACGGTCCTCCAACTGCCGGTACAGCGCCCTCAATTTCGCTTCCGTGTAGCTCGCGGGCGGATTGTGCAGCGCAATGAGCACGCGACCATTCACCTGATATCCGAAATCCTGATTCTCCAATTTATTCAGGCTCCGGCCCAGCATGGTCGCGCCCGCTACCAGCACAACCGAAAACGCCGCCTGCACCAGCAGCAACGCCTTCCGCGCGAGAGAGGAACGATCGCTCGTGCCGCGCCCCGATCCCCGCAACGCCTCCACCGGGTCAGTGCGCGTCGCAAACCACGCAGGAGCCGCGCCGAAAATAATCCCCGTCACCAGCGCCAATGCAAATGCGAACGCCAATACCATCAGCGATGGCCTCGTGCTAATTGGCAGAAAATGCGCGCTGTGGAAAGCCAGCGCCAGCAGCAAACGCGCAGCAGCCACCGCAACTACCAGCCCAGCAATAGCCCCACCGATGGCCAGCAGAATACTTTCCGTAAGCGCCTGCGTAATGATCTGTCTCCGCGTAGCGCCCACTGCCATGCGCACAGCAATCTGCCCCCGCCGCGCCACTCCACGCGCCAGCAGCAGATTCGCTACGTTTGCACACGCAATCAGCAGCACCAATCCGCAAACGGACAGTAGAATCTGCAAGCTCCGCCCATACTCTTCCTTCATCTCCGCCACGCCCGCGCCCGCTGGCACCACATTGATGACCTGTTTCGGAAGCAACCGCTGCACCTCAGACATCCAGTTCGCGGGATACCCGGAATCGTTCACCATCCACTGCCGCAGTACTCCCGTGAGCCGCGGTGACATCCCCGCGATCGACGTTCCAGGTCGCAAGCGCCCAATCATGCGCAACCACGCCGACACCGACTGGCGCAAAAGCGCGCCCTCACCGCTGATCATCGGCTCTTGTTGTAATGGAATCCAGATATCGGGCGGGTCGCTGCGCAGCGTCTCACCGAAAAATCCTGGCGGCGCTACTCCGATCACCGTAAAGGGATGCCCCTCCACCACAAACGTCGCCCCAACCACCGTCGCATCGCCGCCGTAAGTCCCCTGCCACGCGCGATGGCTCAGTACCGCCACGGGCGGAGCCGCGGGCCTGTCGTCATTCGCTGTAAACACTCTGCCGCCGAATGCGCCTACGCCCAGCGTAGAAAAATAATTCCCCGTCACATACTCCGACCGCAATGGCCGCGAAGCCGATTCCACTCCTTCGCGCCGCACGCTCAATCGCCCTCGCCCCGCCTGGAACGCCGCCACCTCTTCGAACTCCGGCACCTGCGACTTCAGCCGCTCGTATAGCGAAAAAGAATACATTCCCCAGCGGTCCTGCGGGCCTCCTTCCACGCAGCAATCATCGCCTTCGCCCACCCGGTAAAGCCGCCCAGGATCAGCCACCGGCAGCGACCGCAGCATAACCGCGTCAATCAACGTAAAGATCGCGGTCGTTCCACCGATCCCCAGCGCCAGCGTAAGCACCGCCGCGACCGTGAACACCGGCGAAGACCGGAACTGCCGCAGCGCATACCGAACATTCCCCAATAGGTCTCGCATCCGCACACCTCCAGCTCTCGCACTTACGGATACGCACCTAACGTGTGCTGTGTTCCCGACCACCAGAAATTTTCTTGCGCCCGCGCGAACGGCTACCACCGTGCGGTACGCCGTTGTAGCTCAGGTTCTTACAACAGACCATCCTCAGCTAAAGCGGGTGGGACGACTTTAGGTATGTTCCCTAAGAGCGGAAGGGCACGTCCGTAAGCAAATCCGTGGGACTTCAATCGGCGAGCGTGTTCGGGCAGTCCTTCTCGGCGCAGCGCCATGTTCGCCTCATATACGACGTCCTAACAACCGGGCGCCCTCAAAAAGTAAGGGCGCATCAGCCGTTAAGCTTTTGCGTCCTCTTAAATTGAGCCGTAAAGTTTTTAGGCTTCCCGGTTCAATCTGGCATGAAGATAATCCTGCCGTTCATCGTGGTCGAATTTTCCTTATATCCCTTTGAAAATCTGTGGACAGGATGTGCAAAATTAGCCGCCCAGCGGCCCGCTTGACCCCTGCCTTCGCCGCCATGACCTTCGACCTTCACTATCCGCTGGTCGCTACGATCGCTCTGCACCGGAAGAATTCAACTTTGCGCTCTTGGATGCTCGGCGCATACGTGCGACCTAAACTCCTTGTCGCGCTCCCGTTCGTAGTTCTGTTTCATTTCAGCTATCGTGTCGCCTGCGGGCATACGTGAAGGATTGAACGCCCATGCACACGCGGAACAAGCCCAGCCCAGAAACTTTTTCCTTTGAACCCACACCATCTCCCGGTGCGCTTCGGGAGATTTGCGACTGGATGGTGTACCCACCACGTCACTACTCCTGACCGTGTTTGTAGCACCGAGGCCCGCCGGTCGCAATAGTACGAGCCAGGTTTTCACTAGACTCCTGACGCGTGGGGGCAGACAACTAAATGCACGCGCAGAACCGTTTTGGAGCACGGCCACTTCTGGAGTAGTCTCTGCGCCATGATCTGCACATCTCACCGCATCCTTCTGCTGATTTGCGCCGCGCTGTTGCTCGCCTCTGCCGCTCCCGCTCAGACCAAGCCGCCCGAGCCCATCGTCATCGCTCACGTCGCGCTCATCAACCCACGTACCGCCTCCGTGCAGCGCGACATGACCGTCATCATCATCGGAGATCGCATCACCTCCGTCTCCGCGACATCGTTCCTCCAGAGCAAGACCAAGCCTAGGATCATTGACGGGCGCGGCCAATTCCTCATTCCAGGCTTGTGGGACATGCATGTGCACTCTGCCTTTGGCGACTGGTTCCCTTGCGGACGCGACATTATCCTTCCGCTCTTTATCGCCAACGGCGTTATCGGCGTGCGCGACATGGGCGGAGACATTCCCGTCCTCTTCGCCTGGCGCAAACAAATCGCTGACGGCGAAATCATCGGCCCGCGCATGATTATTTCCGGGCCGATGCTTGACGCCCTTTTGCCCGGCGGCGAGCTACGCTTCCCCAGCTCTGTCGAGGTCACCTCGCCCGAAAGTGCTGTCGCCGCTGTTGATTCGCTCAAAGCGCAAGGCGTCGACTTCATCAAAGTTCAGAGCGTCATCTCCCACGACGCGTATCTCGCCGCTGCCGCCGAAGCGCACAAGGTCGGCTTGCCCATTGTCGGACACGTGCCGGACAAAGTACGAATCGCGGAAACCATCGCCGCGGGACAAAAAAGCATTGAGCACCTGATGGGCAGCTTCGAGGGCTGCTCCACCGAAGAAGACAAATTCGCTGCCGGCCAGGGCGATCTAAAACTTCTGCTTGCCACGCAGGACAAACAAAAGTGTGACGCACTCATTCGCCAGCTCGCCCAAAACCAAATCTGGCAGGTGCCCACGCTCGCCTGGCAGCGTGGCGGCACCTTTCTCGACCAGCGCGACCTGAAGCACGATCCGCTCGACAAATACGTCCCCGCCTACTGGCGTGATGTCACCTGGAAGCGCTTCACGGCCGAAATGATGCCCGGCCTACTGCACGATCCGCTCGAGCTGCGGCGAAAATATTTCGCGGCCAATCTGCAAATGGTGGGAGCGCAGCATCGCGCCGGTGTTCCGTACCTCGCCGGAACCGACACCGCGCCCGGCGTTTACATCATGCCGGGATTTAGCCTGCACGACGAGCTATCGAATTTCGTCGAAGCCGGCTTTACGCCCATGGAATCGCTGCAAACCGCGACCAGTGGGCCGGCAAGATTTCTAGGAATGGAAAGTAGCTACGGCTCTGTAGAAGCGGGCAAGATTGCAGACTTGGTTCTGCTCGCAGCCAATCCGCTGGAGGACATTCAGAACACGCGAAAGATTACCGCGGTAATCGCCAATGGCCGCCTCTACGATCGCGCCGCGCTCGACCGCATCCTCACGGAAGTCGAATCCGCGGCGAAGCGCACCCGCGCGCAAGCGCGCGCCGACGTCAGAACAATTTCCACTTTGACTTCTTCTTCACACACAGACACGACGGCGAATACTCCGGAGCCACGACCGTGACGTGGTTCGGTAAGTCGTAGGTCACTTGCGTATTGAGCTGCGCCGACGACCGGCTCTTGTCGATGCGATATTCGTATTCCACCGTGAGCGGCAGCGGCTCCTCGGACTGGTTCGACGCGAAAGTCCACGAGCACAAATTCTCTTTCGCCGCGCTGACCAGCGCCGGCGGCCCTACGACCGTGTCCGTGAAGCCGAACCGGCCATCCTTATGGACCAGGATTTTCAGCGTCACTTTGCCATGCACTTTCGACTGCCAAGCCATCTCCGGATAGCTCGGCGCCTGAAAATGTGTAACCCTCGGCACATCCGCCATCAATGGCGCATCGGCGCTCGAAGGCGTGTCGGCAAAAAGCAAGAAAGAAAAAAGGAATGCGAGAAGGGAGTTCATTCCCAACCTCCAATGTTTCCTGCGGACTCTTTTAGCGACGCGAACGTTAACCGCTGCGCTAATTTCAATTCTTGTGTCGGACAGCCATTTCTGGCTGTCCGGAACGGGACAGGGGCCGTCTACGGATCAGTTCCCTGCTTCGCTCTCTTTGCGCGCCGCTTCAAACTCGTCGCCGGGCTGCCAGCCCTGCAGCTCCGGCATCATGGCCGCATGCTGGCCAAGCAAAAATCCAAATCGTGCCATCTTCGCCAATCCGGTGAAATCCATCTCTGGCCGGTATTCATCGCTCGGCTGGTGATAGTGATGGTCGACGTAATCTTGCGCTTGCGCTTCGCCCCACGCTGCGTCGTGCCCTTTGTATTTCAGTCCTTCGCCAATGGAAAACGAAGGAACGCCTACGCGCGCCAAACTGAAATGGTCGGACCGGTAGTAATGTCCCGCCTCCGGTCGCGAATCGGGACGAATAGCCAAGCCAAATGTTTTCGCCATCGCTTCAACAACGGGATAAAACGTTGTGCGCTCCGCCCCGCTCACTTCCGTTTCTTCCGGCTCACCGATCGGGGCTAGCGCATCATAATTCAAGTCAAGGCTAATTTTCGAGGGCGGAATTGGAGAATGTTTGCCGAGATATTCGGAGCCGAGCAGGCCCTGCTCTTCCGCAGTGACCGCGGCAAAGAGAATGGAGCGCGACGGCAGCACTTTGGAGAGCGACCAGTTGCGGGCGAGTTCCAGCAAAATGCCGCAGCCGGTCCCGTTGTCGACCGCGCCGTTGTAGATGTTGTCTCCGCTCACGTTGGACCCGTTGGAATTGATACCGAGATGATCGTAGTGCGCGCTGTAGAGCACGGCTTCGCCGGCGCGCTTCGCATCCGCGCCGGGCAATCTTGCGATTACGTTGCGCGACACAAAAGGATGAAGCTGGCTGACCACGTGCGCCTGCAAGCGCACGGGCAATTCAATCGGCTTAAAATCGCGCGACTGCGCTTGCTGAAACATTTTGTCAATGTCCTGCCCGGACATTGCGGCGAGCTTCTTCGCGACGTCTAGCTGTATCCACGAAGCTGCTTGTAATTTCGGCGTGGCGTCGCGGCGTAGATGCGATTTCTCGTTGCCCCAGGAGTTACGCACCACTTGCCAGCCGTAGCTGGCAAGATCGGTGCGATGAATGATGAGTGTAGCGACGGCTCCGTGGCGAGCGGTCTCCTCGTATTTGTACGTCCAGCGGCCGTAGTAGGTGAGCGCTTTGCCTTTGAAGAATTTTGGATCGTCGGAAATCGGCTCGTTTACGAAAAGCAGCGCAACTTTGCCTTTTAGGTCGCATCCCTTGTAATCGTCCCACTGATATTCCGGCGCGGTGATTCCATAGCCGACGAACACGATGGGCGCGTCGATGTCCGCTGTTTCTGTTTGGCTTTCGTTGTTGGTGACGAAGTCGTCGAGATTTTTCAGCGCGACCGGCTCGCCATTCGCGAGCACGAGCTTGAAGGAAGTATCCGGCAGCGTTTTCACGCCCATCATAGGGACGTCTTGAAAATAGCTACCGTTGCCAGCGCCAGGCTTCAGCCCGGCCAGCGCGAATTGCGTGGCGATATATTCCGCCGCGATATCACCGCCGCGCTGACCGGTTCCCCGGCCCTCAAGCAAATCGCTGGAGAGAAATTTTACGTGCGCGCGAATTCTTTCCGAATCAATGGCGGCAGCGGCTGGATCGCCGGCCGAGCCTGCTGAGTTCTTCTGTGCATCAACGGACATACAAAGCAGGGCGAGTGAGAAAAACAATGTGGCAATCAAAATTGGCTTACGCATTCTTGCCCTGATCTCCAGTCATTTCTTGGCGCGGTCCTTAAGTAGATTTTTTAGTTCACTCATGAATTCTTGTACGTCCTTGAAGTCCATATACACGGAAGCGAATCGCACATAGGCGACTTTGTCTAGTTTTTTCAGGCGGTGCATAATCATTTCGCCGATTTCCGTAGTCGTCAGTTCCCGCTCCGTAGCTTCGTGCACCACGCCTTCAATTTCGTCTACAATAGCTTCCAGCTTGGGCGTAGGCACCGGCCTTTTCTCGCACGCTTTCAGCAACCCCTGCAGAATTTTCTGGCGCTCGAATCGTTCGCGCCGCCCGTCCTTCTTGATCACCATGTACGGAATTTCGTCGATGCGTTCGTACGTGGTGAAGCGGCGTCCACATTTGAGGCATTCCCGGCGGCGCCGAATGGTGTCGCCGCTACGGCCTTCTCGAGAATCAATCACCTTATCGTCGACGTGCGCGCAGAATGGGCACTTCACTCGGCAGTTTCTCCTCGGGCATCCTGAAGCTCGGCTGCCTCCTCGCTCTTGGCCATCTGGCGCAATTCGCCGAGTGACCAGCCCTCCCGAATCAGCAGCGGCATCCCGACGACGCTGCACATGGCAAAGGAAATCAGCCACATCACGATCGCGGCGGCAACGGCCGACTCTCTTTCTACTCCAAAGATCGCGGTGTACGCAATGATGGATCCGGCTTGCGAGCCGCCGCCTACTCCGGGAACTTGCACGGCGGAGCCTATCGCGCTAAAAGCCATCAGCAGCATGGCGTCGCTCAGAGTGATGCCGGCGAGCTTTCCGCCAAAACTATGCGATACCCACAAATACACCAGCAGGACCAGAAACCAATGGGCCGTTGAGTATAGAACTGCCAGCGCGAGTTGGCCCCAGGTGCGGACAGTTTGCACGCCGCGGGCAAAGCCGAGACCTAAGGAGGCGAATTTCGCCTTCCACCCGTGCGTCGCGATGACAGGCTGGAGGCGGCGCTCGAGCAGCGCAGTGCCATGTAGGCGAAGGTAAAGCAAGACCGCGGCAGCGCCCAAAACTCCCGCAAACAGCAGCAAGCCAGTGGTCTTTGCGGCGGTTTGCAGCTTGCTGGCGGTCTCGCCGGCGTGCGCGTGGGATTGAAACAACAGCAGGCCAATAGCCGCGATCACCGCCGTGCTGGCGATATCGAATAGGCGCTCCAACACGTAGACTCCGAACACGCCGGAGACCGGGAGCTTCTCTTTGCGGGCTAAGAGCAAAGGCCGAACCGGTTCGCCGGCGCGGCCCAGCAGAAAGACCGCGGAAAATCCGGCGAGCGTCATAGCGTAAATATTCCAGAAGTGCGAAGGGCCCAGATTTTTCTGGAAAACCTGCCAGCGCAGCGAGCGCAGGGCGTAGCAGCCGTAAATGGCGACTATAGAAAGGAAGAGGAGAAAAGGGTTTGCATCGCGCAGAGCGTGAAGCAGTTTTTCCCCGCTAAAATCGCCAAAATGAAAGAGCCCGCGCGACCGGTAGATAACGAATCCCAGGACGATTAAAACAGCGGCTACGAAAACCAGTTTCCTCGACCAAGCGCGCATGTGCCTGCCAGCGTACTGACCGGCCCCCCCACCGTCAAGTCTTGGGGCGCCAAGAAACTGTTTGGCGCGTACAGCAACAAAACAACAACTTTGGCGCGCGCTTATACATCAGTTCTGTAGAGGGTGGCGATTTCCGTTTGAATCGGGGTCGTACGCCAGGAGGGTGGAACTATGAGTGGCAAGCGACTACGGGTTCAGGGCGGAAGTGTTGATAACGGGTACCGAAGAGCGACTGGATTCTGCGCAAGGAAATCTGCAGCTGTGGGAGCGACCATGGTTCATCTTTCTGGTCGCCCTCGGTTTGCGACTGGCGGTCGTCCCTTTCCTGGTGGGAGAGCAACTTAATCCCGCGCGCGATCACTGGGTCTTCGGCTGGGAAACAGGCCGCCTGGCGCGATCGCTGGCCTCCGGGCATGGCTTTGGTTCGCCCCTTTTCGGCTGGACCGGTCCAAGCGCCTGGATGGCTCCCGGTTATCCGGCGTTGCTGGCTGGAGTGTTCAAGCTATTTGGGATCTACTCCATAGCTTCGGCCTACGTCATTCTTTCCCTGAATTGCCTTTTCGCCGCGCTCACGTGCTTTCCTCTGCGCTCGATTGCGCGCACAGCCTTCGGCCACTGGACTGGCGTCACGGCCGCGTGGGCCTGGGCTCTGTTTCCTTACAGCTTTGATTTCGCTGCAGGCCTGGTTTGGAGCACGGCACTGAACGCTTTGCTGCTTACGGTCGCCGTGGCTGTGACGGTCGCGCTCGAGCGCAAGCTCAGTCCATTTAGCTGGGCTGCATGGGGAGCGATGTGGGGCGTTATTGGACTGACGGAACCGTCGCTTCTCGTTTGCCTGCCGGTCGCTGGAGTTTGGCTGGTAGCACGAGAGCGCCGACGCGGCATGCCTTGGATTTTCTTCTGGCGGACGGGCTTCGCTGCGCTCCTGTTTGTGTTTGTGGTATCGCCGTGGTTCGTTCGCAATTATCGCAGTCTCGGTCATTTCGTCCCCTTGCGGGAGGGCCTCGGGTTAATGCTCTATCAGGGCAATACCTGGGACACCTTCGATTTGTCTCCGGATTGGGCTAACCCGCCGCACAACCCCGCGGAAATGGCGGAATATGCACGCGTCGGTGAGTTTGCTTATATGACCGAAAAGAAGGAGCAGGCCATCAGTGAAATACGCAAACATCCGGCGCGTTTTGCAGGGACTACTATGCGCCGGATCCTATTCACGTGGAGCGGATACTGGAACTTAAGCCCAGCGTACCGCCGAATGGAGCCGTTTGCCCTGCCCAATATTTTGATGGTGAGCCTTCTCAGTGTCTTGGCTGCGCGCGGCCTTATCCTAACCTTCCGGCGTCATCGCCGATTCGCGGTCCTGTTTGCTGCACTGCTGGTGGCTTTTCCTGCGGTGTACTACATAACGCATCCGAGCATGGCTTACCGGCATCCCGTAGACCCAGTGCTCGTGCTGCTCGGTGTTTCGGCCTTCACCGTGCGTACCTTCAAGCGAGAAACCCGTTCGCAAAAATCGGAATCGGGAGTAGCGCTCGCCGAATCTACACGCGCGCTGGCCAGCATCGAGGCGTTAAAGGCTCTTACTGCCCGCTGGACGCGCTCAGTATTGTACTTGCGCTAGGAATTGGATGCTGCTCCGTCCCAGCGATTATTCCAAGCAACCGCCGATGGCCGAAAAAGGCTAGGCGGTTGCCGCTTGGGCGGCCTGGGCTAGGGGCAGATCGACTTGCACTTGCGTGCCGGAGCCGCGCGAATGAAGTTGGAGCCGTCCGCCGCACAGTTTCACACGTTCCTGCATGCTGCCGATTCCCACGCCGATTTTGGCAGGTTGCGATGTGCCTTCGTCGAAGGTGGGAAGGCCCGATCCGTCATCATCCACGTTTATCGCGATGCCGCCAGAATCGACGGCCACGCGAACCCTCGCTGTGGAGCTGTGCGAATGCTTGCTCACGTTCGACAGGCTCTCTTGGATAACTCGAAAGATGGTTGTCTCGAGATCGCGCGGCATTCGAATAGAACGGTCGGGCAAGTCTAGATCCACCGTGATTCCGCTGCGCTCGGAGAAACCCTCGATAAACAGGCGCAAGGCGGCGAACACCCCGAGTTCCTCAAGCATCGGCGGGTGAAGCACATAAGAGAAGGTTCGCACCTCTTGGAGGCTGCGGCGCGCGAGTTCTGCACATTCGGCAAGCTTGGCGCGCGCGGCCGGGCTAGAGAATTGGTCCCGGTAGAGGAGTTCAATATTAACGATGATCATAGATACGTTTTGCGCAGTCGTGTCATGTAACTCGCGGGCCAGGCGGCGCCGTTCGTCATCCTGGAGAGTGAGGAGCCTTGCGGTTGTTTCGCGGAGGTGGTCTCTGGACTGCTGCAGATCGATGGCGTGGCTGAGGCCGGTTCCAATCGCTGAAAAGACCTCCTCCCAAAGCGCATCTTGTCTAATAGGATCGCAAGAGAAGAACTCACAGACCGCCTTGATATTCTCGCCGGCCAGCACGGGCATGCCGAGGGCGGATCGAAGACCTAGCTCGCGCGCAGCATGCTGCCCTTTGGAATCCAAGTCATGCTCAAGATCGCATAACACGATGGGCCTCGCGGTGGTGAGCATGCGCAGACGCCAATCGATGCCTGAGCGCAAACGGTTCATGCGCAAGGCTTTGTCTCGAAACGCCCGAGGGTCCAGAAAAGGCACATACCAAACTTCCTTGGCACCGCGCGAATCAACAGCCTCATCTTGCGAGAAGATGCGGGCATGTGCGAATGGCCACTGAGTGCACTCGCACACGCGCCGAAGGCAAAGAAGGAGGCTGTCCGCTAGGCTGCCGGCCTCGTCCGTCGCGACTTTGGCGCTGCGTAGGAGCTTGGCGTATATGGGCTCCTTAGTTTCTGGTTCCGCTTCAGGCTTACGCGTATACGTTCTGTATTGCTTCAATTTCGGCCCCCTTTAGGCATCGGGGCCACAACCACTCATTGGAAGCGATGCCGGGGCGGCAGGGTTCCTGTGAAGGTGCGACTCCGCAAATTTTTTGGATGATGAGCGTTATTCCGCAAACCACCCGACCTTCAATTGCAACCGGCAAATCCAACTGGCAAGACAGGACAGCGACGGCCAGGAACGCCGCTCCTTGCGGTTCCCCGACGCGACGCAATCGCGACCCCAAGAGCAAAAGCAGGCTGCTCCATGCTGTGAGCACGAAGCGGGCAGAGCCCCGCATACAAGCAGTTGAACCGCATTAAAGTGCACCTATTGTTCCAAACATGATTCGGGGCCGTCCGGGGCGGTAGCTCGATGCATCGAAGGAAGTTAGGTTTGCAGGAATGTTAACCCACTCAGGTTAGGATCCGGCGAGTTCCGTCAAGCGCTTGACGCACCTTGACAGCGCGTCTCCGCAGGATGAAACTTCTGGGCGAGTACCGCAGACAGGCCAAACAGTACGAGCGGCCTATCAATCCCAACAGGAACTGTAGGCCACCATAGGAGCATGAAGAGAACGGTCGTTTGGCTAACCGAGCGGCAACTGCAAGCGCTGGCGGGACTGTCCAAGAAGTCCCTGGCGCCCATCTCGGCATTGGTGCGGCACGCGGTGGACGAGTTCTTACGAAGAAGACCGAAACACCGTCGCCCCGCAACCTGAGCTGCTGATTCCCTGCCGATGGACACCCCCCCGCATTTGCGGCTGGCCTCAGAATTACGCCTGCGAGAGTTCGTTCCGGTGTTATTTTGACACTGGGCAGGTGGAACACTCTTTCTTCGATTGCAAAGTACACTGTAGTGCACTAAGATTCAGTTGTTCCTTCCCTCAGCGGGCGAACCCAGTGGCGGATGCGATGCAGCGGGTGCAGGCGGTCAGTGAAATTGTTGGGCAAAGCCCGGCCCTAAAGCGCGTAATTGAGCAGGTAGAGACAGTGGCCCGCACAGATGCCGCGGTGTTGCTGCTGGGCGAGACAGGTACCGGCAAAGAGCTGTTCGCCCGGTCGATTCACGACTTCAGTTCACGCCGGGACCAGCCACTGGTTCGAGCGGACTGCGCGTTGATTCCTGCGGGGCTGCTGGAAAGCGAGCTTTTTGGCCACGAACGAGGCGCATTCACTGGCGCTGTCGCGCGCAATGTAGGACGCATCGAATTGGCCAACAAGGGGACGCTGTTCCTCGACGAAGTCGGCGACATTCCGCTGGAACTGCAATCGAAACTTTTGCGGGTCTTGCAGGAACGCGAATTCGAGAGGCTGGGCAGTTCGCGGACCATTCGAGTGGACTTCCGCTTGGTGGCGGCGACCAACCGAAACCTCATAGAAATGGTGGGCAACGGCCAATTCCGCAGGGACCTGTACTACCGCCTCAGCGTCTTCCCGATTGAAATCCCTCCGCTCCGCGAGCGTGCCGAAGACATTCCTATGCTTGCATGGCATTTTATGAAGAAGTATGCGCGGCACATGAACAAGCGCATCGACAAGATTCTGCCGGAGGACATGGAGGCGCTGGTCCATCACGGGTGGCCAGGAAACGTGCGAGAGTTACAGAACGTGGTGGAACGTTCGGTAGTGGTCTCCCTCGGTGCGGTACTCGCGCTTTCGCGCCCGGCGGAACCCAAGCGGATCGAGCCTTCGCGGGATGCTCGAACGCTTGCCGAAGCGGAACGCGAGCACATCCTGCACGTGTTGCGGAACACCGACTGGGTGCTCGGAGGGCCTGCCGGCGCGGCGGTACGGCTGGGAGTAAAGCGGACCACGCTGCTGTACAAGATGCGGCGATTAGGAATTGATCGGCCCGATGACGAAAGAGCAGCCACGAACGAGTCTTCTGGAAACTCCGCGTCATAAAATCTGAACCGATTTGCCGCACAGGGATTCACTAAGGTTGGCGCCGGAGATTCCGAGGTTGTCGGACTTATTCAGTCCAGAAGCAGATCGGAGACTCGGACCCACGTGGCCCGAAACACGGGGACCAGCCAAGCCACGACAGTCATGGACGAAACAATCAAAAGTGTAATGGCACGAGCGGTAGATACTCATATAGTTAGTAATTTCGGTCCCCGCCGCCCCTACCAAACTACTTCATCGTTTAAATATAGTAATCTCCAGGGCGACACGCGAGAGGAAGCACTGAAGAGTATCGAGGAAGCTATCGAAATCTATCTAGAGGACGCGCGCCGCGGGCGAGAGCGTTCCTGTAGAAAACGAACGCGCCTTTGTTGAAGTAGCGCCAATTCGTTCAGGCGCAATTCCGTGTCAGGCCTAGATTTTACTTGGGTACGATTCTCGCGATCGAGTTTCAGAGGAAAATCACGCCAAATTCAGCGCCCGCTTGAACGATCCCTTTTCACTATCAATCTTCTTTTGCAATTGCAAAATCGAATACAGCAGCGCCTCCGGTCGCGGCGGGCATCCCGGCACATACACATCCACCGGAATCACCTGATTGCATCCCTGCACGATCGCATAATTGTTGAACACGCCGCCCGAAGTCGCGCAAGCCCCCATCGAGATCACCCATTTCGGCTCCGGCATTTGATCGTAAAGCTGCCGCACGACAGGCGCCATCTTTTGCGAAAGCCGTCCCGCCACGATCATCAAGTCCGCCTGCCGTGGCGATGGACGAAATACTTCCGCGCCAAAGCGCGCCACGTCAAAGCGCGCCGCCGCCATCGACATCATCTCAATCGCGCAGCATGCCAACCCAAACCCCAGCGGCCAAATCGAACTCTTCCGCGCCCAATTCACCGCCTTGTCCAGCGTAGTGAAGATGATGCCTTCATCTTCCAGCAGCTTGCCGAAATCATCCGGCTTGGTCAGCGTGACATGCTTGCCCAGCGATATGCTCATATTTCCTCGCTCTTGTATTTTCGCACACCACACCCCCGAAACAAACTGCCCTGTCCTGGCACAGCCATTGCGGCCTGTGCACGCAACATACGCTCTGCTTCCCATGCGTTCCGCTCTATAATCACTCGCCATGAGCGGTTCTTCTCCGCAGCGTCCCACATCCCCTCACCTGCGCCTCCACTGCGTCAACGTCTTCGTCCGCGACCAGGACCGCAGCCTCCGCTTTTTCGTCGACCAGCTCGGCTTCAACATCGCCTACGACACCCGCGTGCAATCCGGTGAGCGCTGGGTCGGAGTCGCCCCTCCCGACGGCGCCGCCATCCTTTCTCTCGTCGCTCCCAAACGCGACTCCGAGCAATACAAGCTCATCGGCCGCGCCACGCAAATCGTCTTCGTCACCGAAGACGTCACCGCCAAATTCCAAGAATGGTCCCAGCGCGGCGTGCGCTTCCAAACTACGCCGAGACTCAAGCGCATCCGCTACCAACTGCAACCAGCGCAAGCTGCTGCAGCAGCAGCCGGTCAGAGCGCGGACTCCGCAGCCGCTAGCAGAACTGGCATGCTCTTCGGAGAAGAAACGCCCGTCTGGGGCGGCATCGTCGCACGCTTTCGCGATATCGACGGGAACTCTTTCGCCCTAGTCAGCTTCGACGAACTCACCCACGCGATGGAAGCGCAGCGCCGCGCCGTGACCGCAAAGCAAGAAGCTGAGCGTCGCGCTTCGCACGAACTCGAAATCGCCAAGCACGTCCAATCCCGGCTATTCCCGCAAACCCGGCCGCCCCTCGGCACTCTCGAATACGCCGGCGTCTGCATCCAGGCCCGCCAAGTTGGCGGCGATTATTACGATTTCCTGAATCTCGGCCAGAACCGTGTCGGTTTCGTCATCGCAGATATCTCCGGCAAGGGCATCGCCGCCGCGCTGCTAATGGCCAACTTGCAAGCCAATCTGCGCAGCCTCTGCGCCATCGCCCAGCAGCAGCCCGACCATCTCCTGCGCTCCGTCAACCGGCTCTTCTGCGAAAACACCACCGACGGCGCCTACGCCACGCTCTTCTTCGCCGAATACGATGACTCTTCCCGGCTGCTACGCTACGCCAACTGTGGCCATCTACCAGCCCTCCTCCTGCGCCAGGACGACACCATAGCGCGCCTCGACGCCACCGCCACCGTCCTCGGCATTTTCAAAAAGTGGGATTGCGAAGTCGGCGAATGCCAACTTGCCCGCGGCGACCTCCTCGCCCTCTACACCGACGGCATCACCGAATCCTTCAACAGCGCTGGCGACGAATTCGGCGAGCTGCGCCTCCTCGATTGCCTGCGCCGCCATCGCACGCTCTCTCCGCAAACCGCCCTCACTTGCATCGTCGACGAAGTCCTGCACTTCAGCCCCCAAGAACAACACGACGACATCACGCTAATCCTCGCCAAATCCTCGTAGGGGCACGGCATGTTGCTGCCGCCGCGAGTCCGCGAGCGCGGGTCGTCTCCAGTTCGCCGCTGTGTTCGATAGGGCCGGCATTTTGCGGCGCTTTCGGTCCTGCCCCGAGTCTTGTGCTCCAACCGTTTCTACGACAACCGCATCTCTAAGGCCCTCTCCAGTTTTTAATTGAGGGAGAAACAACGCGCCGCGCGAAAAAAATGCTTCCATACGTAGAGCGAATCCGGCAGTGCATACCGCTGCCTTGCCGCCGTCAGCGCAAGATCCTTACAACTCTTGTCCTTGCCACCTCTTGCCGTCCTGCGTTTTTGCCGCGCGTATTTTCCGCACATCGCCGCTTTGGAAGCCCGCGTGCCCACCCAAACTGTTCCTGCCCAATTCCAGGTCCCACACACCAGGAGGTGTACGCCTATGCTTCGTAAGTTCCTCTGTTCCGCCTCGCTTGCTGGCTTCATGCTCTCAGGCATTGCCGCGCACGCGCGGCCCATTCCCCAGCAAGAGCCCCAACCAAAACAGCGCAATGAGCAAACCAAAACGGCTCAAGGCAAAGTAACCGATATCGCCGGCGACAAAAAATCATTCACGATCGAAGTGAATGATGGAAACACAAAACACACCATGCAATTCGTCTTGGACGGCAACACGCAGGTGCAAGGCAAAGTTAGCGTCGGGACGGATGCCACCATCGAGTTTCAGCCCACTCCGGACGGAAAGAACCTCGCCGTAACCATCACGCCCCGCGCATCCGGCCAGTCCCCATCCCCCGGCAAGTAAAATCTGTTCCTAGGCAATCGCCTTCAGCGAACCGGTCACGCATTTCATCATCGTGACCGGTTCGTCCTTTTCACCGTAGGGCCGGACTTTCGCCGGCCCGCGGCCCAACATCTAGTCTTCCCTCCAACTGAAGATTGCATTGCGTCTCTGCTCCGGAATAGGCGGAACATTAGCTGTGCCGTGCGCGTACCTCCTATGGCATAAGGAGACAGGATGAGCGGACGAGACGCCCTTTTGTGCTGCAAACCAATTCTCAGCTTTCGCGCGATGTTGGCAGGGATAGCGCTTCCTGTACTCTTAACATTGGCGCCGAACGCGCCACGGGCGCAGGAGAAAGCGCGGCAGGACACCGCCAAGGACAAAGATTTTTCTGTCACCGTGCAGGGTCCTGACACCGACGCCGGCTTGATCGTCAGCGCCCGCGCCACCGCCAAAGAAGTAGGCCTTCCCATTTACCCGGGCGCACTACCGCGCAAGGATCAAAGTAACGACGACAGTCCCGCCGCGAAGCTCGGCCTGTGGGGCAGCGCGTTCGGATTCAAGCTTGTCGTCTTGAAAATGGAGTCCAAGGACTCACCCACGAAAGTCGCCGGCTATTATCAGAAAGCGCTCGCAAAGTACGGCACGGTTCTCGATTGCACCAACGCCGCGCCATCCCAGACTGATAAAGACGACAAATCCGAAAAGCTAACCTGCGGCGACGACAAGCCGGATAAAGCCGGCATGCTCTTCAAAGCAGGCAGCAAGGAAAAGCAGCACATCGTCGGAGTCCAGTCCAACGGGACCGGCACGGTTTTCCAGTTGCTATATATTGAAGCCCGCGGAGAGCAGAAAAAGCCCGCTTAAATCCAAAGTCGCCCTTACGGCGAAATCCGTCGCCTTTGACCACTCACTTCCCCTCATCAATCTAGCAACATTTGCGACGCGCACCGCTCTCGTTTACCCTGAGCCTCGAAGGGCTATAGTATGCGGACCTCGGCAACTCGGAGGCCTACCGCATGACTCCGCCAGGTTCCCCCAAGCACATTCTCGTCACCGGAGCCACCGGCAAAGTTGGCCGCAACTTCATCGACCGCATTCTGCGCACCGTACCCGACCCGGGCATCCGCGTCCGCGCGCTCTGCCACAACCGCCTCCCCGAACCACACTCTCGCCTCGAAATCGTACAGGGCAACATCTCCGATCGCGCGATCGTTTGCCGCGCCATGACCGGCATCACCCATGTCGTCCACTGCGCCACGTGCAAGGAAACTCCCGACGACGTGATCGACGTCACGGTCAAAGGCCTCTTCTGGCTCCTCGAAGAATGCCGCGCCAGCCCGCATTTCCAGCGCATCATTCTCATCGGTGGTGACGCCGCGGTCGGCCATTTCTACTACCCGCATCCGAACCGAGTCACCGAGCAGCAACGCCACACCGCCTATCCCGGCTGCTACGCGCTCTCCAAAGTCCTCGAAGAAGTCATGCTCGAGCAATATTTCGTCCAATACCATCTCCGCGGCTGCTGCCTGCGCGCCCCTTGGATCATGGAAAGGGACGACTTCAAGTTTTCCCTTTCCTTCGGCGAAGACGTTTTCGGAGGCCCCCGCTGGCGCGATCTTGTCGGACCCGCGCGCGCCGACGAATACATCCAGTCCGGCGCCGTGCCGGTAATGCTCGATCCCCACGGTCAGCCCGTCAGACGCAATTTCGTCCACGTCACCGATCTGCTAGATGCCATTCTCCTCGCCCTCGATCATCCCGGAGCGCTTGGCCACGTCTTCAACATTTCCATGGACGAACCTGTCGACTACCGCCAAGCCGCCGAGTACCTCCGCCAAACTCGCAATCTTCCTTCCGTCGACGTCCCCACGCCGTACTGGTCCACCTGGCTCGACAACACCAAAGCAAAATCCCTGCTCGCCTGGCGCCCCCACTACAATCTCCATCGCCTGATCGACGAAGCCTGGTCCTACCAACGCACGCCGACCGCCCCCCGCATCACCTACTACCCCGGTTAGTCGTTCCAATTCAGCCTCCTTCGAAGCGACTTCCGCTTTTCTCTTCGTCCCTGGACACGCTGCGCGACAAAGGCTTTCCCTTGAACGTTTCTGCGCCAAATACGACGCCACTAAGGGACGTAGTCATTTGGGCAGCTTGCTTTTCTTTAACCTTTGCACTATGCGCGCAAGGTGGTATCACATCTTAGCCCCGCTCCCAATCCGCTCGAGGAGGCAGAGCCCATGAAGCTCTTCATCGCAGCGGCTGTTCTAACTCTTGCTCTCGTTTCTGTCGCCACCCAGTTTTCCGACGCGCCCACGGGCTTTGACAATAAAACCAACGGCATGGTCGACGATGCGACCCATCAGGCCGATCAGACCAAATTTGACGAGGTCGAGCAGCTCAGTGATGGCCTCGGACCTCTATACAACGCGCAGTCTTGCCGCGAATGCCATCAGAGTCCGGTCTCCGGAGCGGCGTCCCAGGTCACGGAATTGCGCGTTGGTCACAATGCGCCGGACGGGCACTTCCGCACTCCAGAAATTCCGATCGCCCACGGCGCTGAGGTCATCTCCGGCCGCTCTCTCGTTAACGACCGCGCCATTTGCCCCAATTCCGCCTTTCCGGACAAAGAAATCCAGGAACGCGTTCCCCAGACTGAGTCAATACGCACCCTTCGCCTCTCTCTCAGCGTATTGGGCGACGGCTTCGTCGAGGCCATCGCGGACCAAACTCTCATCGATCTCGCGAAGCAACAATGCAAGTCCTCGCGCCAGAAAATCTGCGGCCAAGTCCTCTACGTCCCCATCGTGGAAGCGCCCGGACAGATGGGCGTAGGCCGTTTCGGCTGGAAAGACCAGCACGCCAGCCTGCTATCGTTCTCCGGCGACGCCTATCTCAACGAGATGGGCATAACCAATCGCCTGCAACCAAACGAGGTCACCAATATTTGCAACACTGCCACAGAGCCGAATGACCAGCCCGGCACAGACGGCCTTTCCGACATCGATCGCTTCGCCCGCTTCATACGCGCCAGCAAAGCTCCCGCTCGCGACACGCAACTTGCCGGCAGCGCGGCTGCAAAGGAGGGCCACGCGCTGTTCGACAAGATCGGCTGTGCGACTTGCCACGTCGAAGCACTGACCACCGCTGCCGCAGGAACAAAAATCAACGGTGGCACGTTCACGATTCCGCCCGCACTTGGCTCCATCACCCTGCATCCGTTCGGAGATTTCCTCATGCACGACGTGGGCACCGGCGACGGAATCCTGCAAGCCATTCGCGAGCATTACGGTCACCGCGTCTTCCAGCAAATGGCCGGCTACCTCTCGAAACAAGATTTTGAGAGCAGCCGCAACAAGATCCGCACCGCGCCTTTGTGGGGAGTCCGCCTGCGTCCGCGATTGATGCATGACGGCGCCTCCCTCACGTTTCTCGAAGCCATCACGCGCCACCGCGGCGAGGCCAGCCACGTCATCCAGCAATTTGAAAAGCTAAAACGCCCCGACCAGGAAGCAATAGTCGAGTTCCTAAAGTCCCTGTAAACCCCTCGCGGGCACCCATCCTGGCGGTTCCTAGGTGGAGCCCCCCTGGATTATCGTTTGGCCTGGAAAGCGTTGCCTGCCGCGAAATGTACAGGAATCGCTGTATTGTCCAAACTTGAAGACCCGACCCACACTTATGTCTCTGATGCCGCACAACGTTCTGATTGTGGACGACAGCCCCGACGTGCGACACGTCGTACGAGCCTTTCTCGAGCGTGATAGCACTTTCACGGTTTGCGGCGAGGCCCCTGACGGTCTCGAAGCCATCAAGAAAGCCCAGGAATTGAAACCCGACCTGGTTCTGCTAGACCTGTCCATGCCGGTAATGAACGGTATCGAGACCGCAGTGGTCCTCAGACGTCTCCTGCCAAAAACGCACATAGTCCTTTTCTCGAACTATACCGATCAACTTGGCACTACCCTCGCATCGGTAGTCGGTATTGACCTTGTGTTGTCAAAGGGAAGTCTCGCCGACATGGCCAAGTCCCTCAAGAGCTTGTCCCCCCGCAAGTCGTACCCGGCAAGCGTCCCCAGCGAAACGACGATCTAGTCGCTCGTAGGCGCCGCAGGCGCGCCCTCTGCATTCCGAGTCGTCGCACGGGACGCCCCGCAATTTAGCCCACTCCATAAGCACAGTGACTGATTTGGGGCACTACAGCAACACCTGTATGTCTAAAGTTCGACGCCCAACCGACAATTCCGTTAAGGATTCACCGTGCCAAACGTCCTGATTGTCGATGACAGCGACGATGTGCGCCAGATCGTTGGCAAGTTCCTGCAGGCGCGGACCTTTTTCAGAGTTTGCGGTGAGGCCTCGAGTGGTCTCGAGGCTATTAAAAAGGCAGAAAAACTCAAACCCGACGTTATCTTGCTAGACCTCAAAATGCCGGGCATGAACGGCATAGAGACGGCGGCGATCCTGAAGCGTGTCGTACCCAAGACGAAGTTGATTCTCTTCTCCGCCTATACAGAGTCTCTCGGTGGCACCGCCTGGGCGACGGCCGCCGGTGTTGACCTCGTCTTGTCAAAGGGCAGTCTCCTCGATATGGCAGACTCTCTCAACAACCTTACCGCGGACCCTCTGTAAATCGCCGACGGTTCTTTGCTATTCCGCCTTCCCAATCCCCTTGCTAACCCGAAACACGTGCCCGTCCGGGTGCCGCACATGCATCTCGCGGACGTTCCACGGCATGTCCGTCGGGGGAAACGTAACATCCAGCCCGGCGGCAACGCATTGCCGGTGGACCTCATCCACGTCGTCCACCCATACCGACATCCAAGCACCCTTGTCGCCGGCTTCGTCTCCATCCTTTTGAAACGTAGTCGTATTCGTTCCTCTGCCGCGTCCGCCTTGCGCTCCGTGACACAGAAAAACCTCGACCTCGCCTGACCCTACCGCCCCGAAAGTTGCCGGCGTTCCCCAATCCCAGCACTTCTGCCACCCCCACTTCGCAAACCACGCAAAGCTCGCGGCCATGTCGGACACATTCAATATCGGCGTGATATTTTTCGCATTCATAGCCTGAGGATAATATCCGATTTCCAGGCCCGTCAGCGTGGGTGCCCTGAAGAGAAGCTCGCATCCCTTCGCCCTGCTCCTGGCCCGCAGAATGGCAGGCGAACACAAGGCGAATCTGATACTATCGGGAAGTCATGGCGAAGCGGCCAAGCTACCTCCCCAGCGAAGCCCGCAATGATGCAATGACGCGCCAGCAGTTGAAGGAATTGGAGCGCAGCCTAAGCCTCCTCAGCCCGCACATCGTGAAAGAAAAATATCGGCAGGCCGCCGATCGCTGCCGATTCCTCGATTTGCCCACCCCACGCGTCGTACAAGAACTGGTCACGACGTGGAAAGTCCTATGGCGCTGGCGCAAATAAATCCCTTTTTCGCCGTCACACATTTTTTCGTTGCCCGCGAGTGGTCAGAAAAAAACTTCGGGAAAACTGTATCGACACTCTCGGACGCAGCATCAACGTTTAGTATAGTGAGCGCGACCCATCCAGAAATACGTCTGGCCCAAGAGCGGACGGACGCCGATGGCTCGCGCCCGCCTATTGCCCAGAAACGCTACAGGAGCCGCGTCACGCTCTCGATTCTCTTTTCCTAGGTCCGGCTGCGACAATTTCCGAGCTGGCATGGTGCTCAAATCACCCTAACGCGCTTTTCGAAATTCAAACAGTCGAAGATTTCAAACTCGGCTACTGCAGCGGCGACCACGCCTTGCATTCCGACGCACTGACCGGCGAGGCTAAAGGAGCGCCCGTTTTAGAGCGAATCACGCCGTCGGAGGTCGAACAGAAGCTTCTTCCTCCCGTGCTGGCATCGACGGGCGTGCCCATCGCAACATATTCCGTGCACTCTCGTCGCTTGCCGGAGGCCGCAAGGCGAAAACGGAATCCAGATTTCGTACACCATGCGCTCGCTGTGCAGCTTGCATTCCCTAGCGTTTCGTTAATCAGGCCCGCGTGATCAGCCGACTGGGCGGCAGGTCCCCGGACATCGGGGCCGAGCGTCGCCAGATCGGGCGCGTATCCTCTCGGCGGATAAGTGGCCGCGTATGTAACCTCAGCGACGATCATCGTGCGTAAGTTGTGGTATCGGGCGCAAAATGGCTTTGAAATGTCCCTTTAAATTACCAAAACGGAGCCGGAAAATACCTTGACAAGGGGCGCGGGGTATTACGGTTAACCCTGCGCGAGCACCTGCGTCCCGCCCTTCCACTCTCCTACTTTGTTCGCTATTGTTGCCCCTCGCGTGCCCACTACTTCTACATCCTCCTCAACGCCCATCGTCCGCAAAGCCACCCTTCTCTCCTTCGTCTTCGTCATGTATTCCTACACGACCGGCGGCCCGTTCGGCCTCGAAGAGCAAGTCAGCAACTCCGGTCCCGGCATGACCTTGCTGTATCACCTGCTCATTCCGCTCCTCTGGTGCATCCCAATCTCTTTCGTCGCCGCCGAACTCACCACCGCCATGCCCGTGCAAGGCGGCTTCTACCGCTGGGTGCGCGCCGCGTTCGGCAACTTCTGGGGATTCCTCGCCGGCTGGTGGAACTGGACCGCTTCCTTCCTCCTCGGCAGCGCTTACGCCGTGCTCTTCGCCGACTACCTCGGCTTCTATTTCCCCCAACTCACCGGACGCAACCATTACCTCGTAGCCGCCGCCCTGATCGCTGTCATCACGTACATCAACGTGCGCGGCATCCAGATGGTCGGCCGCATTTCCACGCTGCTCGAAATTTTCGTCCTCCTCCCTATCGCTGTAATGACCGTGATGGGCCTCATGCAATGGAAGCACAACCCCTTCGTTCCGCTAGTTCCCCCGCACAAACCACTCTTCCAAGTCTTCGGCGTAGGCCTCGCCCTCGGCGTCTGGCTCTACTCCGGGTACGAGCAACTCTCCACGGTCGCCGAAGAAGTCGAAAATCCCCGCCGCACCTTTCCTCGCGCGCTAGCCCTGGTCGTTCCTCTCTCCATCGCCACCTATTTCCTTCCGACCTTCGCCTCGCTCGCCGCGCTCGACAATTGGCAGCAATGGCACGGCGACTATTTCTCCGTAGCCGCAAAACTGATCGGCGGCCCGCTCCTCGGCGCCTGGGTTGCGCTCGCCGCTATGGTGACCAACGCCGCCCTCCTCAACAGCACCGTCCTAGCCACCACTCGCATGCCTTTCGCTCTCGCCGAAGACAAATTCCTCCCGCGCTTTCTCACTCGCGTCCACCCCCGCTTCGGCACACCCGCCGTCTCGATCATCGTCTCCGGCGCAATCTACGCCGCCTTCGCCATGTTCACGCTCACGCAACTCATCGCTGTCTACGCCTGGCTGCGCGTAGCCACCTCCGTGATGACCGTGCTCGCCGCCTGGAAACTCCGCCGGCTCAAACCAGAAATGCCGCGCCCATTTGTAATCCCCGGTGGCCGCAAGGGCCTGCTGTACGCTGTGGCCGCACCCGTCCTGCTCGGCATAATCGCAACTGCCGGCAGCGTCGCCGACAGCCTCCTGCGCAACGACAGGCGCGTCCTAATTTGCGCTCCAGCAGCAATTCTCCTTGGCCCGGTAGCCTACGCCGTTTCGCAGTGGTGGCGCCGACTATCTAACTCCGACAAGATACGCCCCTAGCAAGCCCTGTAG
>DATBYP010000006.1:0-23842 GCA_036513675.1 Candidatus Acidiferrum sp. | reverse complement strand
CACACGCGCCGAGGGCAGGCCAGCATCTCGCCAGCGGTGTCGCGTGTTCCGTACTCGCTTCTATTTTCCGCGAAATCTCGCTGGCGCAGGTAACCCTTTTCAGTCCCTTGCGATGAGGAGGTGACGTTATCGTCATCGCGCCTTCCGGCCTGTCGTTGACGTGCGAAACGTGCTCTGCTACATTCGCGCCATGGCAAAAGCGCACAAGCCCTCTGCGGGCTCATCCGGCCGGGCCAAAGCATCCAGCTCGTCTCCATCTAAGGCACTGAAAAAAAAGAACTTAGCTCCCGCTCACCCGCCCCAGCGCGGCGGAGTCGAACTAGTTGACCCCCGCGTGCAGGCCCAGCTCAAACTCTACGACGAAGCTCTTGCCCTCTTTCATCAGCAAAAATTCTCTCGTGCCAAGCAGGAGCTGGAAAAGGTTCTCGAAGGCCCCAGCAAAGAGCTGTCGGATCGTGCGCGCATGCACATCAAAATAGCTGAGCAGCGCATGAAGCCCGCCGCTGAGCAAAATCCGCGCACTGCCGATGAGCATTATCAGCGCGGTGTGACCATGATGAATGTTGGCCGATGGGACGATGCTCGCGAAAGCCTCGATAAGGCGCGTAAGGCCGCTCCGAAAGCCGACTACATTCATTACGCTCTCGCAGCGCTGGATTGCCTCACCGGCGAGGCCGATTCCGCAATGAAGAACCTGAAGGTCGCCATCGAGCTCCGTCCGGAAAATCGCTATCATGCGCGAAATGACGAGGACTTCGCGTTCCTTCAAGAAGACCCGCGTTTCACCGAACTGCTTTATCCCGAGAAAGACGGCACGGCTGGCTGATTCCAATCTCAGTCAATTTCCCTGCATAATAGGTCCTTGCTCCGCTCCCCTGTGCTCTCTGGATTGAATTCTTGTCCTAAACACTAGGCGCCGTTTGCTGTGAAGAAACGCACTTCCAATTCGAAGCGCAACTTGCGCGGCCTCAATGTGGTTGCATTAGGCGGCGGAACGGGACTATCGACCCTCTTGCGAGGACTGAAGGAATATGTCACGCGCCGCCGAGACGATCCTGCGGACCGGCAAAGACCGGTTAGCGATCTCACCGCCATCGTGACCGTCACGGACGACGGCGGGAGCTCCGGCAGGATTCGTCGTGAGAACCGCATTCTTCCGCCTGGCGATATTCGCAACTGTATGGTCGCGCTATCGCAAGATGAAGCTTTGCTTGGCCGCCTCTTTCAATACCGATTCCACGCCGGCCGCGGACTCATCGGCCATAATTTCGGCAATCTTTTTCTCGCCGCGCTAACCCACGTCACCGGCGATTTCGCCGAAGCCGTCCGCGTCAGCAGCAAAGTCCTGGCCATTCGGGGACGCATTTTCCCGTCTACCGTTTCCAATGTCTCTCTCGTCGCCACTCTCGAAGGCGGCCGCAAAGTGCACGGCGAAACGCGTATTACTGCCAGCCGAAAACCAATTGCGCGGCTTACGCTCTTGCCTCGCAGCGTTCGCCCGTTGCCCAAAGCCGTGGAAGCCATTCAACAAGCGGACCTGATCCTGCTGGGCCCAGGTTCCCTCTACACCAGTATTCTCCCCAACTTACTCATTCCAGAGATCGCCAATGCCATCGCCCGGTCCAAAGCGCCGCGCGTCTACATTGCCAACCTGATGACTCAGCCCGGCGAAACCTCCGGCTACGCCCTGGCCGATCACCTCCGCGCCATTCAGCGCCATACTCCGCGCCGGGTTATCGACTGGGTGGTAGCCAATCGCCAACCCGTCTCTCCCGACGTCGCCAAGCGCTACCGCGCACAAGGCGCCGAGCCCGTCGTGATCGACATCCGCGACCTGCAAAAGCTCGGCTATCGCGTTGTGCTCGACAACCTGCTCGAAGAGCACGGCGTCATCCGGCATAATCCAGCTCGCCTCGCACGCCTACTGCTGGAAGAATTTCTCTCCAAGAACCATCACTCGCGAAATTGAGCAGATCCCGTTTGCGGGTTTGCCTTTGGAATAGAATCGTGGGCCGAGAGGTCACCTACCCCGATGAGACTTCGCGTTCACCGGAAGCGTCCCGTACCTTGGCTTGTTCGCAAGCAACAGGTTAGCAAACGGATTCCCAATAGCAGAAATACCTAAAACGCCCACCTCATCAGCAATCCGCCAGTCGTATATCCAGCTCCCACTGCCGCGAGTAGGACCAAGTCCCCCTTGTGCAGTCGGCCTTCCTCCACTGCGTCACGTAAACCCAGGGGAATTGTGCCTCCCGTCGTGTTCCCGTACTTATCGATATTCACCATTATCTTGGAATCTTCCACGCCCAAGCGCTCTTGCATCGCACGAATGATTCGCAAATTCGCCTGATGCGGCACTACGAGCGCCAGATCATCACTGGTGAATCCGTTGCGCTCCAAAAGACATCCCGCCAGCTCCGCCATCCGGCGCACCGCATATTTGAATACCTGGGAACCCTCCTGATGTACCACGTGCATGTTCTTTTCGATTGTTTCCTGCGTGGAAGGATGCAGCGATCCGCCGCCCGGCATGTACAAGTATTGACCACCCGAGCCGTCCACATCATGCGAGAAATCCAAAATGCCTTCGCCATCTTTCGCCGGCTCCAGCAGCACGGCGCCCGCGCCATCGCCAAACAAGACGCAAGTGGCGCGATCCTTGTAGTCCAGAATCGAACTCATCACATCGCTGCCGATCACCACTACTTTTCGGTGCGCTCCGGAGCCTACAAACTGCGCTCCCACGGTTAGGGCATATGCAAAGCCGGAACACGCCGCGGAAAGATCGAAGCCCCAAGCTCGCTTCGCTCCCAACCGGTCCTGCACCAGGCATGCGGTTGCCGGAAAAAACATGTCCGGTGTCACTGTCGCCACAATAATCAAATCAATTTCCGAAGGAGCAGTGTTCGTCTTTACCAAGAGCGCCTTTGCCGCTTCGGTTGCGAGATGCGAACTCGCCGTTCCTTCTTCCGCGATGTGCCGCTCGCGAATCCCCGTGCGCGTGCGAATCCATTCGTCGTTGGTCTCCACCATTCTCTCGAGGTCCGCGTTGGTCAGAACTTTGGGCGGCACATAGCCGGCAACGCCCGTGATCTTTGCAGCGATTCGATGCGACATAAGTCTCCTAGGAGTTCCCAAAGAGTAGCACAGGCACTCTCGCCCACGCTCTTACCCAAGTAGGTTTAGATATCTGAAGTGAATAGACGCGGGTTGATTCGTTAGGAATCGCAAAACCGGCGCGGGCCGGTCTTCATCCTAAGTCCCACCGCGCAAAATTTCGTAGCGCCAGCTAATAGTCGCTGTCTTCTTGAGCATCGCCGCAACCGAGCAATATTTGTCCTCGCTAAGCTCAATGGCGTGCTTCACGGCAGCATCGTCCAGCTCTCCTCGCAGGCGATACAATATTTCCAGTTTCGTCCAAACGGTAGGCGGCTCGGCGGCTCTCTCCCCGGAACAAACCACTTCCAGCGATTCCAATTTTTGCCGCTTCTTCCTCAGCACCGTTACGACGTCTGTCGCGGTGCAAGTACCCAGCGCCATCAGCACCAACTCCATCGGACCCGGTGCGCTGTTGGTCTCCCGATCCGAGTCCACTGCAATCGCATGCCCCGATGGACTCGTCGCCAAAAACTTCTGCTCTTCGATCCATTTCACGGATGCTTTCTGCATGAGGCCTCCAAGCGCCACCCAAGAATAACAAACTAGGGCCGCGCCACTTGCACGCCCGGAAAGGTGCGAAACTTCGCGCCCCTCGGCAGGCCGCACAAAGGTGACATCCATTTGACGCTTCGATGACAAAGCTCAGTAATGCGGGCCGTCAAAATAGAAGAGGTTAATATGAATACCGCGACAAAAGGGCACGGCAACCCAGGGCGGCAACAAATTCAGGGCGAACGCAAAGCTCGTCGAGTGCCCGCCCAGGCGGCTCCCTGGTCCAGCACGCCGCACGCCGGAAAGCCGCTCAAGCAGGATATCGCCTCTCTAAAAGAGGCCATTCGCCTGGCCCAGCAGGGTAACGCGGCGGCGTTTGAAACTATCTACGAGATGCACAGCCGCCGCGTCTACTCTCTCTGCCTTCGCATGATTGGCGATCCGGTGGAGGCGGAGGATCTGACTCAGGAGGCTTTCCTGCAGGTTTTTCGCAAGATTCACACTTTTCGCGGCGAGTCTGCGTTTGCTTCCTGGCTGCACCGCCTTACCGCGAATATTGTCCTTATGCGCTTCCGCAAGAAAAGACCGGTGGCCGTCTCGCTGGACGAAATGATTCAGCCAGACGCCGAAACAGATCGTCCCACTTTCGAAATCGGCGCTCCCGACTTGCGGTTGACCGGGCTCTTCGACCGCTTCAATCTTCGCGCTGCCCTCGAGCAGTTGCCCGACGGCTACAAATCCATGTTCCTTCTTCACGATGTACACGGTTACGAGCACAACGAAATCGCGACGATGCTCGGCTGCTCGGTGGGCAATTCCAAATCGCAACTGCACAAAGCTCGCAAGCGCCTGCGCGAGCTGTTGCATGAGTTTCGCCGCTATACCACTTATCCGTCGCCGGAGATTGCGACAGCTTCCAGCGGCTAGCGATCGTCTGCGGGTTTACGAGTTTCTTGTGGCGGAGGCTACTTCAATGATCGGATTCGGCATCGATTTCATCGTGCGTACAAATGCGGCTACGACCTTCGCGTCAAACTGCGCGTTAGCGCAGCGCTCCAGCTCCGCCAGCGCCTCTGCGGCCGCGCGCGCTTTCTTATACGTACGATCGCTTGTAATCGTGTCATAAGCGTCTGCCACTGCGATGATCCGTGCGCCTAGCGGAATCTTCTCATCGGCCAGTGCGTCCGGATATCCAGAGCCGTCAAAAAATTCGTGATGGTGCAGCACCATCTCTCGTATCCGCGCCAGCGGTGTCAGTGGCTCCAGAATTTTCGCGCCAAACGTCACGTGCGACTTCATCGTGTCCCATTCGCCAGGATTCAGCGGCCCGTTCTTGTTCAAAATATTCTCCGGGATGGCCACCTTTCCAATGTCGTGCAGCACGCCTCCCAGCCGGATCTCCTCAACTTCCAAATCACTCAATCCCAGCGCCTCGGCGATCAGCGCCGCATACGCGGATACCTTCTGCGAATGTCCCTGCGTGTAATGATCTTTGGCGTCGATCGCGAACGCCAGCGATGTCACCGTGTCGAGCACAGCCTGCGGCAGCGCCTGCGGTCCCTGCGAAGCTGCCGCTGCTCCGGTTCCGCCGCTTGAACCTTCCGTGGCCGCCAGCGATTCCGTAAATTGCTTCAGCCTCGAATAAATCTCCTCGAATGCTTCCGGGCCGGTGGCAAAAAGGCGTTTCAGTGTAACGCCCAGATATGCCTCCAGTACGTCTCGCTTCCATTTCTTCGCTTCGTTCGGGTCGAAATGGTCCGCAGTGGAAACCGCGTTGCCACCCTGGTGTTTGGACAAATACATCGAAGCATCCGCCACCTGAATCAATTCCTGCGGCGAGGAGCCATGCAGCGGATAGCACGCAATACCGAAGCTCGCGCTGATGTTCTTCTCTCGCAGCAGCGGGTCCGCCGATACCCACCCGCGCAACTTCGAGGCCAATTGCCGCGCGTGCTCCATGTTTGTTTCCGGCATTAAGATGACGAACTCGTCGCCGCCATAGCGTGCCACCACATCCGACCGCCGGCAATTCGTCTCCAGAATGTGGCCGACACGCTGCAGCACCAGGTCGCCTTCCAAGTGCCCGTAAAAATCGTTTACGAATTTGAATCGATCGAGGTCCATGAGCACTAGCGCAAAGGAGCGTCCCGCACGCGTCGACCTCTTCCATTCCGCCGACAAAGCCTCCATGAAAAAACGATGCGTCTTGACCCCCGTGAGACCGTCCGTGATTGCCTGCTCTTGCGCTTTTTGGAACGAAAGTGCGTTGTGTAGAGCGCCGGCAATCAGGTCCGCCAGGGTGCGCAGCAGCAGCACCTCTTCCTCGGAAAAATCCGCCGGCTGCGACGATTCCACATAAAGAATCCCGAGCAGTTGCTCCGCGTAAAATATCGGCAGTGCAATCGCTGCCAATGTGTCCGGTAGCAGCGGCTTGAACCCGGCATCCGCGGGGATGTTGGCGTTGTATGCCGCGAGTTGCCCGTTTCGTGCGACGTGTCCGATCAGGCCCGAGCCCAGCGGAATTCGCTGCCCCAGCGCGCCCCGCCGTCTGCCGCCCTCCGCCTGAATCACGATTTCCCGCGTCGAATACTCCAATTGGCCAATGCCGATGTGGTCGTACGTCAGGCCGGACTCAAGCTGCTCCGTAATCTTTGCCAACATCTCATCCGGATTCAGCGTCGCAATGGCATTCCGTGAAATCGTGTTTAGCAGCGAGAGGTGTCGCGCCTTCGTTCGCTCTTCCTGGAACAATCTCGCATTTTCGATCGCGATGCTCGCTTCGCTGGCCAGCACGCGCAATAGCTCTAAGTGCCCTTCATCGAACACGTGCTCCTGGTCAGAGAACACGGCCATCGCGCCAATCGCGTGATCGTACGCCACCAGCGGCACGCAGCAGAAACAGCCGCCTTCACGCAAGGGCACTAAGCCCAGCTTGTTCACTTCCGCAATGTAGTTGTCGCGAATCAGCACCGGCTGCCGCGTTCGGATCACGTACTCCGTCAAGTGATTCCCCGCGCGACGGCTGCGCCGCGGCACGCGATTTCCGCCGATGACTTCGAGGTGAAAGCGCATTTCATCGCGAACCGGATCGAGCTCTGCAATGTAGAAGTTCTCCACATCAAACAATCGCCGCAATTCCTCCCAGATTTTGTTGAGTAACTCTTCCTTGTTCAGCGTCGAACTCAACGCTCGTCCAATTTCATTCAACACGTGCAGTTCTTCCGAGCGCCGCGAAGTCTGTTGCACCAGGTAACTGTTCTCAACCGCCATCCCGATTTGGTGCCCCAGCGCCAACAGCAAGCGATATTCCGCGGGGGCGAATCTGCGGCTGTCCGGCGTTCCCAGCAGCAGCACGCCGAATGCCTGCTCCTTTGCCTGTAGGCTGATTGCCACCACGCTGCGCAGCCCTTGCGCCATCGCAAGCTGCCGGAATCTTTTGATCGGCTCTTCCCTTTCCAGCGCCGCCACCGCCTCCGCGTTACGCAAGTCGCGAATACCTAACAGGCCTCCCAGCCGCGACACCAGTCCGACCAGATAGTCGTCCAACCCTTCGTTTTGCGCCACGCGGCAGAAGTCATCGCTCAGTCCGACCGCCACCACCGAAGTCGGTCCCTGCGGGTCTCCATGATGCAGAAACAGCGCGCCTGCCGGCAGTCGCACAACACCCAGGACGCGGTCCAAGGCCTGCGACAGCATCCGCTGTATCTCGCCGCCGACAAAGCTCGATGTGGCCAGGTTTAGATTCGAGAGCGCGAGCATGTTGCGCTCGATACGGCGTTTCTCCTCCTCGTACGAGGCCATAACCATCAGCATGGCCACGAAGGCGGATGGCACCGCCGTTATCGGGCTGTCGATCGCTAGTTCTGCTGGCGCGCTTCGCAGCAAGAGGAAAACGGCAAGTTGCAAAACGCACCATGCCATGAAGGACAGACCAAGCAAGCGATCCGCGAGCGTTTCTTGCCGTTTACTTTCCTGCCAGAAAAGCACTGCGACGGCCCCAAACAACAGCGCAGCCGGGACCACTACGGTGACGCTAAAAAGGTGCAGCGCGTTTGCTACCGCCCATGCACCCAGTACCACCGCGGCCGCGCCCCCTCCGAATTTCCACGGCTTCCGCTGCGCGTACAGTTGTGCGCCCAGGAAGAAAAACACCGCCGCCACCGCATATAGCCAGCGATCCAACGCTGCCTGCAACGGTGTATCCGGCACCCACTCCGCCAGCGCCGGGCCTAGATAGTGCAACGCGAAAAGCGTCCACCCCGCCGTCCACAGCAGCAAATATGTCTGCCGTTTCAGGCTGTAGATGTACCCGAAAAACCCCGCGACCAGCGACGTTGCCGCTAGCAGGGCTACCGCTATGAGGTTGTTGTAGACCAACTCGCTTCGATTCTTCCGCGACACACGCGGAACCAACTGCCGCTCCTGCCCAATATAAGCAGGTTAGTGGCTCTTTAGAAATATATGCGCATATATGCAGACGGCGCGCACACCTCGCACCACCCGCATAAAAGCGGCATGGACACACAAAATAAAGCACTTGGATTATGGAGCATGGATTTTTGCTGGCGCAAGCGTACCGCGGTACTGGTAGCCAAAAAGGTAGCAGACCAGAGGTAACCCCTTTCACGTAATCACTTGACTACATCGCCCCGAAGCACCGGCGGCCTTCCAGGTTAGGTCTAAGTTGGACCATCTAACGGTGTTTCGCTACACTAGACAATCACTTCTGCGGGAAGGACCACGGAACCCCCAAACGGTCCCGGCAAATGAGCGAAAACACCAAAAACGCGGTCGGCCCAGTACGCGTGCGTTTTGCGCCATCACCCACTGGTTATCTCCACGTCGGCGGCGCCCGCACCGCCCTGTTTAACTGGCTTTTTGCCCGCCACCAGCGCGGTGCCATGATCCTGCGCATCGAGGATACCGACGCGGAGCGCAATAAGCCCGAGCTCGTGCAGGGTATTGTGGACGGCCTCCGCTGGCTCGGCGTTGATTGGGACGAAGGCCCGTTTTATCAGTCGCAGCGCACAGAGCTTTACCAATCTGCGGGCAAAAAACTGCTCGCCAGTGGCGCGGCGTTTTTATGCTATTGCCCGGCAGAGCGCTATGCCGGCGGCGACCATGCCGTCGAGGCTCAGGATGACGAGCCCAAGGCCCCCGGGCCCCGCCGCATCGTGCGCTGCACATGTCGAGACGGCAGGCCGTCAACCCCGGGGACCAAGCCCGCCGTGCGCTTTCGCGTCCCCACCGGCGGCACCACGAAATTCTTCGACGCCGTCTTCGGCGACCGCGAATTCTCCAATGATGAGATCGAGGACTTCGTGCTTCTGCGCTCCGGCAAGGGTGACGAAGATTTCGGCCAGTCCATGTACCAGCTCGGCGTCGTGGTCGACGATATCGACATGCGCATCACCCACGTAATTCGCGGTGCCGATCACATATCCAACACTCCGAAGCAAGTGTTGCTCTACCGCGCGCTCGGCGCGGAGCCCCCCATATTCGCCCACCTCCCTCTCATTCTTGGCGCGGACAAGTCGCGGCTCTCCAAACGTCACGGTGCCACGGACGTTAATATGTATCGCGCCGAGGGCTTCCTGCCCGAAGCCTTTCGCAATTTTCTCGCTCTGCTCGGCTGGTCTGCCGGGGGAGACGAGGAGTTTCTGCGCACCAAGGAACTCCTCGAAAAGTTTTCGCTCCAGGGCGTCAGCCGCACCAATGCCGTTTTCGATCGCCCCAAGTTGGAATGGTTCAATACACAGTATCTTCAGAAGTTGCCCATCGACGACTTGCTGCCGGAAGTGGAAGCAGAGCTAAAACACAGCGCACTCTGGAACGAAGACTGGGCTTCCGGCGCTGGCCGCGAGTGGATCGCGAAAACGGTGGACCTCCTCCGCCCTCGCATCCGCCTGCTGCCTGATTTTTCCACTTGGTCCCGCGCGTTCTTCACGGATAATTTCGAGATCGATCCCGCGGCTAAAGCCAAGTTCTGGAAGGATGCCAAGGTTCCGGAGTTGCTTTCCAAGCTCGCGGAAAAGCTGGCAGCCCTTACACCATCCGATTGGAACCATGATGCATGCGACCACGCGCTGCGTGCGCTCGCCGAAGCCGAAGGCGTAAAGGCTGGGCTGCTCATCAATGCCACCCGTGTAGCTATCGTAGGTCAAGCGGTGGCGCCGCCCCTATTCGACACGATGGTCATCCTCGGTCGCGACCGCGTAGTGAACCGGCTGCGCCGGGCCCTGCCAGCCCTGACTGCCGCCTGAAACCACTCTGCAGGAAAACGTGAAGGAGTCTTAGCCTTCGCCACCTTCGTCGCCGGGGTCGAGTTGGCAAGCGTGCCACTGATCATCCTGCAAGTGCGCTGCGCAAAACCAGCGCCCACACTTGTCGCAGAAAATTGCGGCGGATTGGTTGCACGGCTCGTCCATGCGGGAGACACCTTCACACGAAGGCTTTGCCTCTTCGTTTGGATTCGCGCGGGCCGGTTTCGCTTTCATGACAACACCCGTGCCGCCATTCTACTCCCAACAGAAATCGCGGAACAGTTTCATCGGCGGGCCCGGTCTTTGCGGACGGCTTCGTCAATAAGTGCGTCCAATTCCACGCGCGTGAGACGGACGTGATCGCCGCTTTCATTTGCGTCGGACGTTACCGGCAGCTCCGCGCCTCCGCCTGGCGGCGGCGTGACGAAGTAGCGCGAGCGCGCGGCCATGAGCTTGGCGACTTCGCGGCTCGAAAGCAAGGCGGGATTACCCGCCATTTCCGCTGCCAACGTAATTTTTGCAACGTGCTCGATGGTTTCGAGCCGGAAATAAGCAGTAAGCAAGTCCGGTCCACACGTGACCGCGCCATGGTTGGCCAGCAGCAGTGCATCGTAGTGAGGCACGTAAGGCTCAAGTGCTGCACTCAGCTCCGGCGTTCCGGGCGTAGCGTAACGTACCAACGGAATACGGCCGAGTCCAACAATGACTTCGGGAAGCAAAGCCTGATCCAGCCCGCGTCCTGCCACTGCAAATCCCGTAGCCGTCGGGGGATGTGCGTGGCAGATGGCGTTCACATCCGGGCGCATGTTGTAAAGGAGGAGGTGCATAGCCAGCTCAGAGGAAAACTTGCGTTCGCCGGAAAGCTGGCGGCCCTCAAAATCGGTTATCACCAAATCTTCCGGTGCCAGCATGCCTTTGTTCATGCATGTCGGCGTGGTGAGAATGCGCCTGTCGTCAAGGCGCACCGACACATTTCCTTCGCACGCTACGTTGTAGCCCTGCTCGTACATCCAACGCCCGGCGATACAAATATCCAGGCGATGTTGCATTTCCGTTTTGGCGCTGCCCGGCAAAAGTGAGTCCGCTGACATTGACCGGACTCCTTCCTGGCTCGAAGGTTTCCTCCGAACCTTTCGGGGACAATTTGGCTTGCGATGCACGCGCCGGAAGGCGCCGCGCATCCGCGAATTCTATGCGTAAATGCCGCGCATCTTCAAGGCGTTGGCCACCCGATCGATAGCCAGCATGTACGCGGCAATGCGATTGTTGACCTTGTGCGTTTCGGCGTAGCGTACCACTCCATCGAAGGCATTTTCCATAACATCGTGCAGCCGTTCGTTGACTTCGCTCTCGCGCCAGAAGAAACCCTGGCGGTCCTGCACCCACTCGAAATAGCTGACCGTAACGCCGCCCGCATTACCGAGAATATCCGGCACCGTGAAGATACCCTTCGCGTCGAGGATGGCATCAGCCTGCCACGTCGTCGGACCGTTCGCGCCTTCGCAAAGAATTCGTGCCTGTACCTGATTGGCGTTCCTCTCGGTAATTTGATTTTCGATGGCCGCCGGGATGGCGATCTCGCAAGGCTGGAAGAGAACATCGCGCGCGCTCATCTTTGCGCCGCCGCCCGGAAAATCGTGCAGCGGCTTCTTTTGCGTGTACACCCAATCAATGACCTTGGGAATGTCAAAGCCTTTGTCGTTGTACAGCCCGCCGCCGATGTCGGCTAGCCCCACGATTTTGTATCCCGCCTTCTGCATCAGATCCGCGGCCAGAGAGCCGACGTTGCCGAATCCTTGAATCACCACCCGGCTTCCTTCGCGTTTCATCCCCAGCTTCGCCAACGCTTTGTCGCAGCAAATCATTACGCCGCGGCCGGTGGCTTCGCGCCGGCCCGCCGACCCGCCCAGTTCGATGGGCTTGCCAGTGACCACCGCCGTGGTGGCTTGGCCCACGTGCATCGCATACGTATCCATCACCCATGCCATCATCTGCTCGCCCGTTCCGACGTCCGGGGCAGGAACGTCGCGCTCTGGACCCAGCCAGTTCACTAGCTCCGCGGTATACCGCCGCGTCAGCCTCTCCAGTTCGCCTCGCGACATCTTCCGCGGATCGCAAATCACGCCGCCTTTGGCTCCGCCGAATGGAATGTTCACCACCGCGCATTTCCACGTCATCCACGTGGCTAGTGCGCGCACTTCGTCGAGCGTAACGTCCGGAGCAAAACGAATCCCACCCTTGCCCGGCCCGCGCACCGTGGAGTGCAAAACGCGATAGCCGATGAACACTTCGAGCTGGCCATTGTCCATGCCCACCGGAATGTACAGCGTGATTTCCTTGCTGGGATATTTCAAATATCGGTACAGCCCTTGCTCGAGTCCTAATTTATTGGCGGCCACCTCGAAGCGCGCTTCCGCATTCTGATAAACATTCATCTCTTCCGGTGCAGGCGCTTGCGACATTCGAAAAATCTCCTTTGGACCGGACCTGCCCGAACAGCACATCCGTCGTTTCGCAGTTCGCCCTAGCGAGTTGCTGCGCACAAAGCGATCTGGAGAGCCAAGAAAGAGGTGAATTCGGCGGGCTACCCACCCGCCAGACCCGCTACTTGGCCGGGCCGCCAGTATACGAACCTGACTCGCCGCTCGCAAGCAGGAGAGCGCAGTTGGTTGCGATTTTGCAGACAGAGAAATTGCGGGTAGAAGCAGATTTCCGAGTTAACGTGATTCCCGCGAACTAACCCCAGAGGCTCTGGAATTCACGTTCGCAAAGGGATGCGCTCATTCTTGCATTGTTCGTCGCAGGCTGATTTTTACCCTGTGCAAAGAACCACACAAATGTCAGCAGTGCGCCGAGAATCATCCCCGCGAACAGCAAGGTAATCACGCGCGCAAACATTTGGAGGCGCTCGTTCGACAAAAGCCTGGCGGATGCCTCAACTTGAGGCGCCGTATCCACCACCGTCTTTGCGACTTCCTCCGCCGATTCGCTGGGAACGTTCGAGAATTCAACCCTGGCGATGAAGCTGTAACCGCGACGCGGAATCGTTTCGACACACACCGGAGTTTCCGGAGAATCCCCGAGCACCTGCCGCAGCTTGTTGATCGTGGTGTTGACGTTGGCATCGAGATTGGCCAGAAACGCGTCGGGCCAAAGCTGGCGGCGTACCTCCTCGCGAGTGACAACCTCGCCCGCGCGGCTCACGAGCAGCACCAGCGCTTGGAAGAGTTTGGCCTGCACCTTGACGCGCTGACCATTCTGATACAGCTCTTCGCGCTCGATGTCGGCCTGGAACCCTCCGAAACGGGCGTAACGCGCTGGAAACGCCAGCGCGCTTGATACTTTCTCGCTGGAACCGTCGTCTGCGATTGCACTGATCTGCGTACTCATACCTGTAGGTCCTTTACGTCCGCGCCCGGTGTGAGAGCAGCCCGCGCTCAACCAGCGGCTCGGCGCCTCCTAGTCGAGCTTAGACGTAAACAGCCTAGCGGTTGAGGCGCGTAAACTTGTCAAATTTATGTCTATTCGGCGGGCTTCGTGGAACGACGAAATGGGCTATTGCAAGCGGAACTGGACGGTCACAGTAAGATGCATGGCGACCGGCTTGCCATCCAGCGTGGCCGCCTGATACCTCCACTGACGCAACGAGTCTATGGCCGCCTGATGCAGCAAGGGAGGGCCACTGACAACCTTCATCGCGGTTACCCGCCCGGCAGCATCAATCAGCGCGTCGATACGCACTTCGCCGGATACGTGTTGCGCCTTTGCCAGTGCGGGATAGACCGGAGGTACGGACGAAAGGATGCGGGCAGGCTTGACGTCTCCGCCTACTTGCGCCGGCGCCGCCGGAGCGGTCGGCTGCTTCGAGCTTTCCGAAAAATTCCCGCCCAGAGTGTTTTCTCCCCCGGAAAGCGCGTCGCCGCTGACCTCTAGCGCCGGCTCGATCACGCCATTAGGCTGCACGCTCGCAGCGCGCCCCACTTTGGGCTTAGCCAGGCGAACCTTTCCGAGAGAAGACCTTTTGATTTCTGGCTCTAGGAGCTCGGTCGATTTCTCCGGAGCTTTGATAATCTCGTTGTCGGAGTTTGCCTTGGGGATGCGCTCGGTAATCGCAGCAGCTTGCACTTTGCCCTGGGTTGGTGAGGAAACCGGAGCCAACGTTTCCGGCAGTGCGTTCGCCGAGCTCGCTTTCGTCGCGGAAGAGGACGTAGCGGCGGCAGTTGGCGTCAACGCAGGTGTCGCGAGCGAACCGGTGTCGGTCGGAGCGCCTGGATGCGACGCGGGAGGCGTAGAAGACGCAAGGGACGTGTTCGAGGCCGACGTACTATGCGCAGGTGCCAAGAATCCCAACGAGCCGCGGAAATACCACGCTCCACTGCCCGCCGCGATAACGAGGCCTGCCGCGATCGCCATCCATACTCCTTTGCTGCTTCCCTGCGGTCTCATCACCTCCGGCGTGTTGTCTTCCAGGAGAGAATTCCCAAATAGAGGAGCAGCCGGCGTGTGTTTTGGTGTGCTGGTCGCGTGCTTTGTCGTCGCTGCTGTGTGGTTTTGCGCAGGAGCCGATTCCGGCACCGGGGAATTCTGCCATTCTTCGAATTGGCTACCCGAGTCGCTCGCGCCTTCTTCTGCAGGCGGCGCGTGAACTGCCGCGTTCCGCGCTAACGGCTCGAGCCAGGCCGGAATTTTCGTTTCTTCGCTATCGAAAATTGATTTCGCCGGCGCTTGTGAGTCTTTCGGCGCGGCGTTCGTTGAAGAACTCAAGTCGGACTTGGCCGGCGGTGCCAGCTTGGCGGCAGCGGGCTTGTCGTTCGCCATCTCGAGAATCTTCGCTCCGGCATTGCCAGGCTCTTGCTTCGAGGCCGCAACGGAGACTGCCGGCTTCGCTTCGCTCTGTTTTTGCTCGGCAAAAAGGAGGGAGGACAGTTGTTCCTGCAAGCGATTTGCTTCGAGCTTCAGCTTGTCAATGGAGGTCTCCGCCGGCGCGAGAAAATCGGCTTTGCTCGATGGGCGCGAATCCGCCTTGATTTCGGTCTTGAACTCCTGCACCGCATCGGCGAGATTTGAAGTTACGTTTTCGGCTGGGTTTGTCGCGTCCGCATAGGAGGTTGCTTTCGGATCTGCGCTCTTTGGCGGAACTCCCCTTGTCACACCAACAGAATCAGATTTTCGCGCGGCTGGCAAATTCGCGCTGGCCGGCGCCGCATGTCGCTCGCCAGGGAAGCGCATGCCCCAGAATCCAAGGACCGGCTCGGTGAATTCTAGCTCCACATACCCGCTGGCGCTGCGGTAATTCTTGGATTTGACCACCTGACAAATCACTTCTTTTTTGGTTTTTTCATTTGTCAGAAACAGAAGCTGTCCCGGCGCAACAGACGACGCAAGGCGAATCACCGCTCCATTGGCAAGCACCAGCACTGTGTTGGTGCTTTCCGAAAATGGTTCACGCTTTTCGCTGCCTTCCACCGCGCGCGCGCCATTCACCGTCACCGGGACTTCGAGCGCAACAGGTTGCGCGCTGCTGACTTCTTCGCTGGCCGCCGGAGTCTCTGAGGCACGCTCCGGCTTGTCTGGTGCTGCGGGAAGTGTGGAGCTGTCTTTGAGCGTCGGAGGCATGTCTTACTCGCTTGCGAGAGAAAGTTTCGGCTGAACTCCGCCGGCGCAGAGCTATGCGCCAACCTTTTCATTGTTCGGGCGAGGCGGGCGAGCCAGCTATAGTACGTGCGTACTACGCTGGAAACAGACTGGCCGTTCGTACAGGTTTTTGGCGGCGAACGAAGTTCTATTTATCTAGTGGCGGCTCGAACTGTTCGTCGATCTCGACTTGATAGCCCGTCACCAGCTTGTTCGTTTCGTTGGCCATGCCGATCACTGCTTGCAGTTCATGGAACATCGCATCCGTCATGCCCTTCTTGCGAGCGGAAGCAGTGTGTGAGGCGATGCAGTAGGAACAATTATTGGTCACGCTGACGGCAACGTAGAGCAATTCCTTCGTGAGTGGATCCAGCGCACCCGGGGCCATGATCTGCTTGATGCTTTCCCAGGTGCGCTTCAGTGTCGCGGGGTCATGCGCGATGGCCTTCCAGAAATTATTGATCCAGTCGGTCTTTCGCGTCGCCATAATATCGTCGTACACCGCGCGAACTTCTGCACTGGCATCCTTGTATTCGATCAGTTTAAACGTGGCCATGGCGTCTCCCTTGCGGCATTTTGCCATAGCGGGCGTAGCGGGGGGATCACCGAATGAACTGCCGCGAGGAAAGCTAGATCGGGGTTAGAGATTGGCTGCTGAAAATCGCGGCTTAGCAGGAGCGCAGCGAGGCGGCCAACTCCAGATTAGCTTGCAGCCGGCGATCGATCTGCACGGCAGCGTAGCGCGCGCAAACAGCCAGCTCCCGCTGGCTCCAGGCGCCGACGGCAGGCATGCTGCGGCCCGCCACTGACGCGATGCCGTCCACCAAGCTGTAATACAGGCGCACAAGGCCCAAGCCATTCCCGCCAGAGCGCAGCTCGGGAGTCAGATTGTGAAGGCCCAGCAGCGCCGGGAAATCCTGGCCGGTGACTTGGCCATTTTGCACGCCAGCGGCAGCCAGAACCCGGTCGGAGACCGGTTGGGCCGCGGCTCCGGCCAGCATCGCTCGCCAGTAGTAGGCGGCGAACTGTGTCAGGGCCACAATCGAGATCGCAAATAGCATAGCGGCGAACATCCCTCAGCCTCTTTCTCTTTGCACGCACAAGTCTGCTCGCCCACTCGTTTTCGACCTATAGTCCCGCAGTACCAGCCGGGTAGAACTTGCTAAGCTACGAGAAATACGGGGCTTATTTCGATAGCGGCCACAAAGACTTGTACTTGCGCCTTTCCGCGGGCTCTTCTATTCTCCTGCGCGACGATTTATACCGGAGGCACGTAATGCACGTTTCCCGAATCATCACCGTCCCTACGGGCTTGCTTGCACTTCTTGCTTGCGTGGCGCCTGTTCCGAAGTTTGCCGCTGCTTCCGACGAACGTCAGGGCGACCGCGCGGCCATCACGAAAATTCTCGAGGCGCAGCAGAGCCATTGGAACCAGGGCAATGTGGACGCCTTTCTGGAGGGCTACTGGCGTTCTCCGGATCTGACATTTTCCGGAAGCGGAGGAATCGCGCGCGGATGGGATGGCGTGCTCGCTCGCTACAAAAGAAATTATCCCGATCGCGCCGCAATGGGCCAGCTCGATTTTTCCCGGCTCGAATTTCGCTTTCTCGGCAACGATGCCGCCCTGGTACTTGGGCATTGGCATCTTGCGCGCGCGCAGGGCGACGTCGGCGGTGTTTTCTCTTTAGTGTGGCAGCGTTTTCCGGACGGCTGGCGCATTATTCACGATCACACCAGCACGGTCGATACAGCCAAGTGAGGAGCAGTCAGAACAAGCAGCCTGGCGCGACAGAATGCGCGTGCAGTACATCTAACTGGAGCTTGATTTCCATTTACTGCGTAGCGAGCTTTCCAGCGTGAATGCCGTGCGTTTAATGAAGCGGAATCGCAAACATAGGCACCTTGCAGAGGCTTCCGGATGGTAGCAGACGCCGTGCATCTCGCTCTCGCCGGTTTAGGGATTGTCGCGGCGATGATGTTAGCGCTGTGGCTCATTCATCTGCTCCTGCGCAACGCTGCGATTGTCGACGTGGGTTGGGCCGCGGGGCTTGCGATCCTTGCTATTTTTTACGCCGCGGAAGGCCCGGGGTATTTCGCGCGCAAATGGGCGATGGCGGCGATGGCGGGTTTTTGGGGTTTGCGGCTTTCGGTTTATTTGTTTTTTTCACGCGTAATCGGGAAGCCTGAGGAAGGACGCTACATCCAATTGCGCAGGGAATGGAAGACGCACTTGCCGCTGCGCTTTTTGTTTTTCTTTGAATTTCAGGCGCTCCTGACTGTGGTGCTAGCGCTGCCATTTCTGCTGGCCAGCCTCAATCCACGCGCGCCGCTTGGAGAGTTTGAAAAGATCGGGGCGGCGATTTGGCTTGTCAGCATTTGCGGAGAAGCTATTGCGGACTATCAATTGAATCGATTCAGAAAAGAGCCGACGAACAACGGAAAAACGTACCGTGCAGGATTGTGGAGCTATTCGCGCCATCCCAACTATTTTTTCGAGTGGATGATCTGGGTCGGCTACGCTGTCTTTGCCCTGGGCTCGCCATGGGGTTGGCTCGGGCTCATCTCGCCAGTGCTTATGCTGTATTTCCTTCTTGGCAGCACCGGGATTGCGGCTACCGAAGCGCAGGCGCTCCGCACGCGAGGAGTGGAGTATCGCGCCTACCAGCAAACCACGAGCACGTTCGTGCCATGGTTTCGCAAGAAAAAGCACGCCTGAAGCTGGCACCGAGTTGTGGCTTAACCCTCAAAAGCGGCGGCAAGTCCGCCGCACTCCAAAAAAACATTAGAGAATGTCGAGGACTTCTTCGTAGCGTTTGAATGGCGGGATGACGTACGCGCCGGCCAATTCCGTGCGCGACCACGCTAACATCTCGCGGGCGCAGTCGAACCCGCGATCGCGCGCGGCGGCGCCTGCAGCTTCCAAAGATTTCAGGAGCGGTTGCGGAATGACGATGCCGGGAACCTCGTTGTTGAGGCGCAAGGCCTGCTTGTAGCTGTTCAGCGGCCAGATACCGATGAGCACAGGAATGGGCGGTTTGCCGCCGAGTTTCTTCACGAAGGCGTACCAGTGTTCGGGATCGAAGAGCGGCTGGGTCATCGCGAAATGCGCGCCGGCTTCGATCTTGGCGCGGAAGCGTTCGATCTCACCGTCGAGATCATCGGCGACTGGATTGACTGCGACACCTATCGCAAAGTTTGTCGCGCCGCCTAGCGTTTTACCGGCCCAATCGGTGCCCTGGTTCAAGCGATGCAGAACCTTCACAAGGCCCACCGAATCGACTTCATACACGCCGCTGGTTTCCGGGTAGTCGCCAACGGACGGGGGATCGCCCGTGATGGCGAGCACGTTGCGAACGCCGCCTACGGTCCACGCGCCGAGCAGCATGGCTTGGAGCCCGATAATATTGTAGTCGCGAGTCGTGAGGTGCGGCACGGTTTCCACGCCCCTGGCTTCGAGCGCGCCTGCGGTGATTAGCGCGTCCATGCCCACGCGGGCCATGGCGCCGCTGTTGATGTCGATCGCATCGACTTTGCGCGAGGCCATGATTTTGTCCACCTGCTCGTACACTCTGTCCAGCGCAATGCCTTTCGGCGGATCGATTTCCACGCAAACGGCAAATTCATTTTTCTGCAGCTTTTTCCAGAACTTGCTTTCCGGTTCGCGCTCCAAAACCGGCACGGGCTTGATCACTGTTTCGACGTGCGCGACCGATGCTGTCTTTACAGGCCTTAACGCCTTCACCGCTTCGGCCATGGCGCGAATGTGCGCGGGCGTTGTGCCGCAGCAGCCGCCGAGAATGCGCGCGCCCAAAGCGGCAGCTTCGCGGGCGAAAAGGGCGAAATACTCGGGCGAAGACTTCGGGTAGACAATGCGGTCGCCTTCGCGCTTAGGAAAGCCCGCGTTGGGCATGCCACTGATGCGGAGGTCATTGATCCCCGCGAGTTCCTGAAGAATGGGAAGCAGCGCTTGCGGCCCGAGAGTGCAGTTAGCCCCAATAATTTGCACGTTTTTATTTTTCAGCAGCGCGGCCACCGCGCCCGGACGCATGTCACCGAAAATCGTGCCCTCTTCGGAGTAGGTAAGCTGCGCAACGATAGGAAGGCCGGAAAAGGAACGGATAGCGTCGATGGCCAGAATAATTTCTTCGATGTAGGAAAACGTTTCGAGAATGTAGAGGTCGACGCCGCGTTCTTCGAGGGCAAGTGCTTGTTCGCGGAAGACGCCAAGGATTTCGTCGGGCTCCGGATGGCGGGCTTGCACGCCGATTCCGAGCGGGCCAATGGACCCGGCGATTAGGACTTCACGCGTGGCGGAATCGCGGGCTTCGCGGGCTATTTTGACGCCGCGCCCATTGAGCCGCTGGACTTCGTCGCCGAGGCCAAGCGGTTCGAGCTTAAAGCGGTTGGCGCCGAACGTATTCGTTTCGATAATTTGCGCGCCAGCTTCAATGTAAGCCTGGTGCACACGAAAGACCGCTTCCGGCTCGGTGGAATTTAGTTCGTCAAAGCAGCGCTGCGTCCCTACGGTTTCATGCAGCATCGAACCCATCGCGCCATCGGCGATGAGGATGGAATCTTTCAGGCGCTCATTGAAATCCTGGATTTTCACGACCGGGCTGTCCTATTCATGAGGTCGGTGCGAGTTCGCGTCAGCGCTTGGAATCCATAAGTGAAGCGACCGTGCTCATCAAATCGTATTTGGTGAGGATTTCAAAACGCGCATCTCCCATTTCTACGAAAACGGCGGGATTTTCGTGGCTCAGAATATAGGTGACGCGTTCCACTGGGGCGGTGCGCGGAATTTGCGGGAGCGGTTTGCTCATCACTTCGCGGACCACAAGTTTGCGCAAATCTTTGCCCTGCAGCGCCATGGTCAGAATCTGATCTTCGTAGATCGTGCCGATGGGAATGTTTTCCTCGAAGACGGGGATTTGCGAAATGTCCTGGTCCTGCATGGTTTTTAGCGCGTGGAAAACGGTTTGATACGGGCGCGCGATGACCAGTTCGCGGACCTTGCCGCTTTGGTGCTTGGCGCTCACTACTTCGCCGGCGGTGATTTTCACGGCGGCTTCGACGTAGCCGCGCTCGCGCATCCATTCGTCGTTGTAAACCTTGCTGAGATAGCGCATCCCAGTGTCTGGCAGGAACGCCACGATGAAAGCGTCTGGTCCGAGATTTTTTGCAATCTGCAGAGTGGCGGAAATACAGCCACCGCCGGAGCCTCCCGTAAACAGCCCTTCCATTTTCACCAGGCGGCGCGCGACCACGAAGCACTCTTCGTCATTGACCTGAATCACGTCGTCGCAAATCTTCAGATTCATCGTGGTCGGGAAAAAATCTTCGCCGATGCCTTCAACGACGTAGGTCTTGGCCTTCACGGTTTCGCCGCGCTTTACAAAATCGTAGTAGAGCGAGCCGTAAGGATCGACGCCGACAATCTGGACTTTGGGATTTTTCTCTTTCAGATATTTCCCAACGCCGCTGATGGTGCCCCCGGTGCCCATGCCGCAAACGAAGTGCGTGATTTTGCCTTCGCTGTCGTCCCAGATTTCCGGCCCGGTAGTGCGGTAGTGCGCTTCGGGATTCATGGGGTTGGCATACTGGTTGGGATAGTAGGAATTAGGAATTTCGCGCGCGAGTTTTTTCGCCACAGAATAATAGCTGCGCGGGTCATCAGGCTCGACCGCGGTGGGACACACAATAACTTCGGCGCCGAGGGCTTTGAGCAAATCCACTTTTTCTTTTGACTGCTTGTCCGTGATGGTGAAAACCATTTTGTAACCGCGCACCGCCGCGACCAGCGCGAGGCCCATTCCCGTATTTCCGGAAGTGCCTTCGATGATCGTGCCGCCCGGCTTGAGCAAACCCTTTTTTTCGGCATCATCGATCATGGCGATGCCGATGCGGTCCTTCACCGACCCGCCCGGATTGATGTAGTCGGCCTTGACGTAAATCTGCGGCTTCAGCCCCTGATTGATGCGGTTGAGGCGCACGAGCGGCGTACGCCCGACGGCTTCCAAAATGTTGTTACATTTCATGAATTTTGATCAGGCAAGGCAGCGCGGCAAGCGAGCGCAGCGGCTGTGCCATAATTCGTACAGTTTAGCATGCGCTCGCGCAGCGACGTAGCCGAGCGCAGCGGAGGAGATACGCGTGGCTCGTCAGAATATTTCGAGTGGTGCGCCGTGGGAGCCGATTGTCGGATATTCGCGGGCGGTGCGGGTGGGCAATGTAATTAGCGTGTCGGGCACTACGGCTATCGGGCCGGACGGTAAGATTGTCGGCGTCGGCGACGTGTATACGCAGACGGTGCAGACTATTCGGAATATCGAGGCGGCGCTGGCGAAGGCCGGCGCGACGTTGAGTGATGTGGTGCGCACGCGGATTTTTGTGATCAACATTGCGGACTGGGAGAAGGTCGGTCGGGCGCACGGCGAATTTTTTGGGGCGATACGGCCGGCGACCAGCATGGTGCAGGTGAGCAGCTTGATTTCGCCGGAGATGCTGGTGGAAGTCGAGGCGGACGCGATCGTCGGAGAGTGATGCGCGTGCCTGAGTGTCAGGGGATGCTCCCGGTTCTACTTTGTCAGGGATGTGCCCGGTCTGTACCATTCGGTGGGTAACCCCCTCCCCCCTATTTTTTGTAACTGCGTATTCTAAAGGAGTTACGGCGTGGCTGTCTGTAAGTGCGGATTCTAAAGGACTTATTTGAAAATAGTGCAGTATTAAGGGATGCTCGGAACTGCGCATTCTAAAGGACTTAGCCGCTAAGGCGAGGGATCGCGGTGAGACCGGAGTCCTCAAGCTGTTGATTCTAAAGGTGCAGCGAGCGCAAAAACAGAAACGCCTCCGACGGGTCGGAGGCGCAATTCTCTACAGGATAAGCGTAGCACATTCCTGGAAATTGTCAAGGGAAAAATCAGTTTCGCTATCCGGCCAACCAGACGCTGCCGGTCACTCACCATTGTCTTAGCTTAAAGTTATAACTACGGGATTCCAGGCGACCTGTCCAGACCTTATGCTGAGCGGCCTCCGGCGTGGGAGCTATTTCGTAGAATGCTTTCAGTGTGATGGGCGTTTCATCAGTCTTGGGAAGCGATGGATGCGTTTCCCACCATTCGTCGAGTCGGATGGCATAAACCTGATGTTCGCCCGGCTCAATCAGAAATGTGGATGGGAAGTTCACGGTGAAGTCTTCGGGCCGCTTGGAAACGAGAAACTTCTTTCCGTTCACCGTCGTGAGCTCAAATGAAATCATTCGGTATCCCCAGCTGTTCCAGTATTCCCACACGGCCTGCGGCTCTGAGGAAACATTTGTGAGCACAACGTAAAAGTCACGGGGCTTGTTATGTGCCATCTCAATGCCGCTACCGAAGCCTTCGCCACGACTGGTTTCGGGAACAATAGAGAGGGAAAAAGGAAATTTCTGGACGGTGGGCTCAGCTTTCGCACTGGCCGCTTCTTTCTGAGTGTTACAGGCGGTGATAAATACAAGGACAAAGCAAAGAGTGAGAAATACTTTCTTCATGTTTGGCACCCAGCTAGCAAGAAAACGTCGTCCAATATTATCGGATCCGGGACTATCACGAGAACATGTTCTGGTGCCTGAACGGACGCCGGCTACCATTTGGCGCGGATGCGGTATTTGAGGACGGAGGTGCCGTTTTTGTCGACGGGGACGCGGAACTGGGCGGCCCAGGCGGCGGTCTTGGTGAACTTGTAGGAGGAGGAGAGCATGTCCCAATCGCCGCCGATGGGCTCGTTGACCTCGACGGTTATGGGCGTGTCCTTGTGATTGCGGAGAGTGATCTCGAATTCCATCTCCCACAAGCGGTCGCCGAGGCGCTTGTAGTCGGTCTGCTTGCGCTCGGCGATTACGTCGAAGGCGTTGCCGATGTGCACGGTGACGGTTTCGTCCTTGGGAGTGTGATCGATATGGTCTTCGCCGATGAAGAGCACGCCGCCCTTTGAATCTTGCTGGTAAACGCGCAGATTGCCCGCGGGCAGGGGCATGCCCAATCCCGCTTTCTCTTCATTCTTGAATTTGTAAAACACCATTACCGGATCTTTTTGCGGGGAGCCGGGATTGTATTGGTTGTGGTAATAGAAATTCTGGCCGTTGACGACGAAAACTTTTTGGACGGGAACACCGGTTCCTTGCAGCAAGCTGATCTGCTTGGTCTCTTTGTCTTCCACGGAAGTCCGGCGGCCTAGCGAGTAGAGGTGATATTCGGAGAAACTTTCCTGCTGAAATTGTTTCTCCTTGGCAATCATGGAGCGCGCTGCGTCCGCCA
>DATBYP010000005.1:0-5074 GCA_036513675.1 Candidatus Acidiferrum sp. | reverse complement strand
CGATTTTTATGGCCTCCGCGGAAGGCGCAGCGCTTGAAGACGTCGACGGCAATCGTTATCTCGATTTTGCCGGCGGAATTGGCTGCCTCAATGTTGGTCACCGCTCCCCGCGCGTGATCTCTGAATTGCGCGAGCAGCTCGAGAAGCACTTACACCTGTGCTTTGCGGTAACTCCGTACGAAAGCTATATTGCGCTCGCGGAGAAATTGAATGCGCTGGCGCCCGGCAAAGCGCCCAAGAAGACCATCATCGTCAATACCGGCGCGGAAGCAGTCGAGAACGCCGTCAAGATCGCGCGCGCCTACACCAAGCGGCCCGCGGTGATTTGCTTTGAGGATGCGTTCCATGGACGAACGTTGCTGACCATGACGCTCACCAGCAAGACGCATCCGTACAAGGCCGGCTTTGAGCCGTTTGCCAGCGATGTCTATCGCATACCCTTCGCTTATCCGTATCGCGGCGAGAAAGGCGCCACAGCGGAAGCGTTCGCGCATCATCTCGAAGATGCGTTCAAACGTATTGTCGCGCCGGAATCCGTAGCCGCCGTAATCGCCGAACCTATATTAGGCGAAGGCGGGTTCGTTGTTCCGCCCAAGGATTACTTCGCGCTTTTGCAGAAAATTTGCCACCAACATGGGATTCTCTTCATTGCGGATGAAGTGCAGTCTGGCTTTGGGCGCACCGGCAAATGGTTTGCCAGCGAGCATTTCGGGATTGAGCCGGACCTGATCACCATGGCCAAATCGCTCGGCGGGGGCATGCCCATTGCCGCTGTCACGGGGCGCGCGGAAATTATGGATGCCCCCGGCGTGGGAGCGCTTGGCGGCACATTCTGCGGTCACCCGCTGTCGTGCGTTGCGGCGCTGGCCGCAATCGAAGCGATCGAAAAAGAAAATCTGCTCAGCCGTTCGGTCGCCATTGGCCGCCGCTTTGAAGAGCGAGCGCGTGGTTGGCAAAAGAAGTGGCCGCTTGTTGGCGATGTGCGCGGCTTGGGTGGGATGTGCGCGATGGAGTTGGTGCGCGACGCGGACACGCGAGAGCCTGCCGATACGGAGACCAAGCAGGTTGCGAGCTTCTGCTACGAGCACGGCCTCATTACCATCACGGCCGGAACATTCAACAATGTCATCCGCATTCTTGTCCCGTTGGTGGTCACCGACGAACAATTTGACGAAGGCCTCGCCGTGATCGAAGCAGCTCTGGCCGTGGTTGCGGAGCGTAAGCAGGCCGTGCTTTCTCACGCTTAGAAAGAATCCATGCCGGCAGCAATCGAGTCGATCAATCTGGGTTTTCTTCTCGACGGAAAATGGCGGAATGACGGCGAGCGTATCGAAATCTACTCGCCCGGCACTCGCCAGCGCGTCGGCGCCACCTATCGTGCTACTTCGGCTGACGCCGAGGCCGCGATTCGCGCCGCAACTCGCGCGTTTGAGATAACGCGGCGGATGGGCGGCTATGAACGGCAGCGAGTCCTGCGCGCAATCTCGTCCGGAATCGAAAAAGACAAAGAAGAGCTTGCTCGCATGGTGGCGCTGGAAGCCGGTAAGCCCATCAAGACCGCGCGCATCGAGGTGGAGCGCGCCATTTTCACGTTCAGCGTTGCGGCCGAAGAGGCTGTGCGCGTGGGCGGCGAGTATTTGCCACTGGATTGGCAAGCATCCACCGCCGGGCGATGGGGAATTGTCCGGCGCTTTCCGCTTGGTCCCATCGCCGCGATCACGCCTTTCAATTTTCCGATCAACCTTGTCGCGCACAAGCTGGCTCCCGCCATCGCCGCGGGTTGCACCATCGTCTTAAAACCTGCCCCGCAGACGCCGCTGACGGCGCTGCGCCTGGCGCAGATCATCGAGCAAGCAGGATGGCCGGCTGGCGCGCTGAACGTTCTGCCGCTTTCAAATGAGGACGCGGGCATTCTCGTGTCTGACGACCGCTTGAAATTGCTCAGCTTCACCGGCAGCACCGCGGTTGGCTGGGCGCTCAAGCAGAAGGCTGGCAAGAAAAGAGTGGTGCTCGAGCTAGGCGGCAATGCCGGCGTGGTGATTTGCGCGGACGCAAATCTGGAATATGCCGCGGATCGCTGCGTCATGGGAGGCTTTGGTTATGCAGGGCAGTCCTGCATCTCCGTGCAGCGGATTCTTGTAGAGGAGAGCGCGTACGCGAAATTTCTTGCGGCGCTGGTTTCCGGCGTGCAGAAGCTCAAGGTCGGAAATGTCCTCGACGAAAGCACCGACGTCGGTCCGCTGATCAGCGAAGAAGCGGCCCGCCGTGTCATGCAATGGATCGAAGAAGCCTTGCGTGACGGAGCCAAGATTGCTTGCGGAGGTCATCGCAATGGAGCAATGGTTACACCAACGATCCTGACGAACACAAAGCCGGACATGCGCGTGAACTGCATGGAGATTTTCGGCCCTGTCGTTACCGTAGAAAAATTTTCGGATTACGAAGAGTCCCTGAACACCCTGAATCGTTCCGAGTTTGGTTTGCAAGCGGGCGTCTTCACACGCGATTTCAAGCGCATCACGCGGGCGTTCGAGACCCTTGAAGTGGGCGGCTTGATGATCGGAGAGGTTCCCACCTTCCGGATCGATCACATGCCGTACGGCGGCGCAAAGGATTCCGGGCTCGGCCGCGAGGGTCTCCGGTACGCGATAGAAGAGATGACCGAGCCGCGACTCCTGGCCGTGAATCCCGCGGGCCTGTAAAGTCGCTTATATCCATATTCACTTCTGCATCGCCTAAAAACAAACTGTACCTCCAGCGCCGCGGTCCTCGTATAATCCTGCGTTTCGATCCCATCCAAGGCACTAAAGTTCCGAGCGAGGAGACATCATGTCCGGCGCAAGGGAAATCCCGCGAACGACGATGTTCAACGGAAACAAGCTCAAGCTCGGCATTTTCTCTCCAAATTGCTCGGGCGGCATGGCTGTGACAAAAGTTCCAGAACGCTGGGACGCCTCTTGGGAACACAACCTGAAGCTGGCGCAAATGGCGGACGAGGCCGGCATCGAGTTCTTGCTGCCCATCGCAAGATGGAAGGGTTACGGCGGAGAAACTGATTTCGAAGGGAGCACGCTCGAGACAATCACGTGGGCTTGCGGGTTGCTCGCAAAGACCAAACGAATCACCGTGTTCGGAACGGTGCACGCGCCGCTGGTGCATCCAATCTTCGCCGCGAAGCAAATGGTGACCGTTTCCCACGTAAGCGAAGGCCGATTCGGATTGAACATTGTCTGCGGCTGGAATCAGGACGAATTTGAGATGTTCGGAATCGCGCAGCGCGAGCACGACACTCGATATGAGTACGGGCAAGAGTGGTGGGACGTAGTGCAAAAGATTTGGCAAGAGAATACTCCCTTTGATTACGATGGCCGCTTCATACAGCTGAAGAACGTTTTGGGAAAACCAAAACCATATAAGTGGAGGCCGGTGGTGATGAACGCCGGCTCCAGCGGAGCAGGGCGCAGCTTTGGCGCGAAGAACTGCGATTTTTTGTTTACCGTGCTGATCGACCTCGAACAAGGCAAGCCGGACGTGCAAAGCATCAAGGGAATCGCCGCGACTTTCGGCCGAAGCATCGACGTGTTTACCACGTCTTACGTGGTGCTACGCCCCACGCGGAAGGAAGCGCAGGAGTATCACGAATATTACACAACGAAGATGGGAGACTACGCAGCCGTCGATCATTTGATGGAGCTACAAGGGCTTCACGCGCAGTCTTTCCCGCCGGAGGCGTTCAAGCTTTTCCGCCAGCGATTTCTGGGTGGCCATGGCGTGTATCCGCTGATCGGCGACCCGGACGATGTGACCGCGGAGCTGGCGAAAATCAGCGCCGCTGGATTCATCGGCACGACGATCACCTTCGTGAACTACGTCGATGAATTTCCGTATTTCCGCGATGAAGTGCTTCCGCGCTTGGAACGTTTAGGCCTAAGGACGCCAGTACCAGCGGCGCAAGTTGTAGCGCCTGCCGCTAGCTCGCTCTGATATACTCCACGGCATTCCGGGCTGTTTCCGCTGTGTTTGGGGGGGGTGTCATGAACCGAATTACGTCCTCTTGGGTGTGCCTTGCTGTTTCCCTTGCATGTCTGTTCGCGCTGATTTGTACTTGTTCTCCGGTGGCGAATGGTCAGGCGATTACCGCCACGCTCTCGGGCAGAATTTTGGATACGTCCGGCGGAAGCGTTTCCAAAGCGAAAGTGGTCATAGTCAACGCCGCCACTGGCTTCACAAGGATCGTTCAAAGCTCGGATACCGGGGAATACACCATTCCCGCATTGCCTGCCGGGGAATACACCGTTTCCGTGGAATTCGCGGGATTCGGGAAGCAGAGCAAGAATGTGGTCTTGCAAGTCGGGCAGTACGCGGAACTGGACTTTTCTTTGACGCCCGGCGGAGTGGAAGAAAGAGTCGAGGTTGCCGTCACCTCCGAGTTGGTGGAAACCACGCGCACGCAGGTGAGCACAGTCATCACGGAGCGACAGATTATCAATCTCCCCGTGAACGGCCGCGAGTTCATCGATTTTGCGCTGCTCTCGCCCGCGGTAACCATCGGCGATACGACCTCCGGGAACACCGACGTGATCGTCGAGCCGGTCACCAAACTGTCCTTCGCCGGCCAAAATATTCACTACAACTTCATCGCCGTTGACGGAGCGGATGACATCTCCACCGCGTCCGGCATTCAGCGCGGCACGCCGCCGCAGGAATCGGTTCAGGAATTTCGCGTAATCAATACGGACTATTCAGCGGAGTTCGGACGCGCCACGGCCGGAATCGTGAACATCATTACGCGCAGCGGAACCAATCAGTGGCACGGCACGCTTTACGAGTATTTCCGCAACGACAAGATGGATGCCGTCAATCTCTTGCAGGCTAGCGGAGCGCACGTGCTGCGCCAGAATCAGTTCGGCGCCGCGATCGGCGGCCCGCTGCAGAAAGATAAGACGTTCATCTACGGAAATTTCGAAGCTCAGCGCCGCGGCGAATCTCCCTTTTACAATTCGGCCGTGCTCGCGAACATCAAGGCGATCAATGAGGTGAAGGCGATCTACGGTCTAACGCCGGAACCGAGTCT
>DATBYP010000004.1:0-3009 GCA_036513675.1 Candidatus Acidiferrum sp. | reverse complement strand
CCTCGCCCGCGTCAACGAAGGCCGGCCGTTGCATTGGCGCCAACTTCTTCGCATTGCGGGGGCCGTCGCTTGAAGCTTTTTGCCACTAAAATCTTTTCGGGCGCCTTGCCGACGAAGTTCCTCGCGGGCTTTGGGTAGCGGGTCAGTTTGAATTTCAGCAATGGGTGGGAAGCGGTCGTTCGCCCCTGATTTCTTCACGCTGTAAGTGCTGATTCTATCGAGGTGACTTCACGGTGCGTAATTCTTGCAGACCGTGTGAGAAATCCGGCGTAAGACCGTTCACGATGTGGGTCTCGCGTGCTTTGATGGATTTTTGTTGTCGGGGCCTCGAAACGCGTCCCTGACGTCGCCTGGAGCTCCCCCGAGCGGCTTTTGCAACCCGATTTCGTCTTTCAATGTTGGCGTGTGAAATCGGACACCGCAGATTAAAACGGCAAGGTTGAACAAAGCTTCTTGCCTCTGCCGCTCAAGTTAAATATACGTTTAGCCGATTCCTATCGGCTAAATCGGTAGGCTTTGAGGGAGTATTGATTGATGATATACAATAACTCACTGCGCATATGCGCGGCTCTCACTGCTCTGACGATGGCTAGGGCAGCACAAGCGGATGATTCGGATTCGCTGTCTTGCCCAGTCACCTATTCAAAACTGAAATTTGCGCTTATGTTGGCGGATAAGAACGAACCGTCGCAAGGCTTCGGGAATCATTTTTGGGCCGTTGTGGTAAATCGCGGAGGCGTCGTCTGCGCGGTGGCCTTTTCTGGCCCGGCGGTCGGCTCGCAATGGCTTGCCAGCCGGCAGATCGCAGCAGCCAAGGCATTCACGGCCAACGGCCTGAGCCTCAATAAAGGTTCAGGTTCAGGTGCTCTCTCCACAGCGCAGCTATACCAGTTCGTGCAACCGAGTAACGCAAACGTCGGGAACCCACTTTTTGGCCTTGACGGAGGGAACGTCCTCAACTCGACGCTTGCTTATAAGGGCGACTACGCATCATTTGGCACAGCGGACGATCCGATGATCGGCCAACGAGTCGGTGGGACAATCACCTTTGGCGGCGGTCTTGCGCTGTACAAAGGCACCACCGTTGTCGGCGGCATTGGCCTCTCTGGTGATACTGCCTGCCGCGATCATTCGGTTGCGTGGGGCACCCGCATCAACCTGAATCTGCCGCAGCTGTCGCCAGGTGATGAGCTGCCGTTCGCGACCAATGTGGAGAGGACGAATGGCCATCCGCATTGCCCGAACGATACGAAGACGCAGGGCGTAAAGTAAATCATTTTGAATACGCCTGGCCAACCAAGAGGCCGGCTGAAGGCCAGCCCCGCGGGGGCCTGAAATCAGGCCCCCGCGGATCCATTATTGGTTGTCGGGAGGCGCGACGCAAATTGTGAGATTTTCTGCGGTCGTCTGTGCATATCTCAAGCAGACCGTATGGAAAGTCGGCCGCCTGAAGCACTTGGTGCTGTAAGTCATGTCCTTCGCCCCTCAATGGCGAGGGTTGAAATCTGCACTTTCGCCATGTTTTGCAAGAGCTTCCGCGCTGTGTATTTTTTCTTGGTTTCTGCACAATGCGGAGGGGCTGCTTTGGGTCGGAAGCAGAGATTCAAACTAAGACATTACCGCAAAGCACCGGCTAAGGACATTGCGGCGGCACCTGAGCGTCCGGCGAGCGGAAATGCAATGTGAGCGGATCCGCAAACTCATATCGCGCTGGCGTCGCGATGAATTGGGAGCCGAGCGCGAGGCAGCGCGGCGTAAATGCTCGAAAGCGTTAGCACCGACTCTCGACATTATCCGCAAGAACGCGGTGCACGCTTCGCTGAAGGCGGTGGACGCTTCATGGGAATGCCTCGCATGACGCTGCGCCTTCGCTATCACGTCTGGAAGCTTCGCGCGCTGTGCTGGGTCTTGCGGCTCAGGGCGCGTGGCGGGCAGCTCGCGAGGCCGGAGTGAGCGCGGCGAGGCAAAAATCGACCATTTGATCAAGGACTGGCTCCGGCTCCTGTTCATATTCCACCATCAGGCGTGGATGACAGAAGCGAATGCACGCGGCGTTGACAAGGCGTGCGGCGAGCGCCGCGTCTCCCGGATGGAACTCGCCCGCCGCCATGCCACTCGCGATTATCTGTTCAAGTATCCCGGCCATGCGTTGGTTGTGCTTGCGCATGACCGTCCAGTTTTCAGTTATCGCGGCTGCGATCAATTCGTGCAACTTGCGGTCGGACATATACAGTTTGGAGCGTGTCTTTTCGACGGATCCGATCAAGTTGCGCATTCTTTGGGGGGTGGTGCCTCGCGACGCGGCGATTTTTTCCGCCTCAGCCTCGATCCTGCCGAGAATGTCCAGGCAGACCGCCTCGTTGATTTCGGATTTCGCCGCGAAGAAGCGATAGAGTTTGGCCGGGTGCATGTGCATCTCGCGCGCGATATCGGCGAACGTCGTCTTTTGGAAGCCAAGTTGCCGGAAGAGCCGCCCCGCTGCTTCGACAATCTGTCGATGAGTATCCTTTTCCTTGGATTCGTTTTCAGCTTGCATGTTTCGACCATCCCGCCGGGCATCAGCGGGACTATGGCCATCGCGCGGGCCCGGCACTTCCCTCAATGCTTAATTTCACCGGCATATGATGAAAAGCTGGTGTGGGGCTGGTGCAACCTGACGGCGCACGGGGCAACGCGGCGGGAGGGATGACAGTGGGAATACAAAAAAGCCCCTGACCTGGCCGCGCGAACTGCATTATGCGGCCAGACCAGGGGCAGGAGTAACAAGCTGGGAGGAAACCAAGCCAGAATTACTTGGCGGCTGCTGCAACTTGCCGTCAAATATGCGCTCTGCGATCACTCGCAACCCATGCTCGCGTTCAACGAGGGGCTTGCGCATAATCTCGGCGCTGCTTGGCGGCGGTTCTTCAAAATTGCGGACCGCGTCCAGGCGCGCGGTCCAGGCTTTGAAGGTTGCACAAAGCTGACGCCATATTGTTTGCTTTGGAGCGTTTGTCCGAGGCACAAAAG
>DATBYP010000003.1:0-8820 GCA_036513675.1 Candidatus Acidiferrum sp. | reverse complement strand
GTACCGAAGACGGCCGTCGTGCTGTACGTGCTTGAGTAAACGACTTCCGACGTGTTGATAGTGCGAAGCGTAGCCACCGCAGAAGCTTCGTTGGCGGCCATCTTCGAGCGGATCAAGTTTGGAATTGCGATGGCCGCGATGATCAAAATGATCGCCACGACGATCAGCAACTCGATAAGCGAGAAACCCTTTTGTTTGTTACGCATAATGTCTTGCATCTCTCCTTGAGATTAGGTGTTGCCAGAGCACGACGCCTATACCTGCAGGCCTAGTACCAACTCAGAATCGACTAGGCCTCGCGACTCAATATTTCCGTATCTCATTCATAATGCAGCCCTTTATGTAGTACTGGAACGACAAAGGGGTGCCACCATGGGCAAGGATAAAGCCACTTGGGCGCTTCTGTCGACAATTTGTGTCTACGCGTAGCAACATTTAACGTCACCGGGTTGTCAAACGTTATGCTTCTTGGCGTAGTGCCGGAACGAGCGGTACGTAATTTTTAGCATCTCCGCAGCACGCGTGCGAACACCATCCGTTTTTTCCAAGGCCGCTTGCAAATAGCGCCTTTCGGCGTCAGCCATTTCTTTTTCGAAATCTACGCCCTCGGCGGGTATGGCGAGCCGTCCAGTCGATACAGCAGACGCACCCACACCGGAGTACCCTGCGATGCGATCCGGCAACACAGGAAGAGAGATTTCAGAGCCACTCTCCAGGGCGACGGCGCGTTCCATGGTATTTTCCAGTTCGCGGACGTTGCCGGGCCAATCGTACGACTCGAGCTGGCGCATGGCCTCAGGCGAGATTCCGTTGATCGGCTTCTCCATTGTCTTCCGGAAACTCTCAAGAAAATACCTGGTTAGCAGAGGAATGTCTTCGCGGCGCTCGCGCAAAGGCGGCAACTGGATGGGGATAACGCTAAGCCGATAGTAGAGATCCTCACGGAAGCGGCCTTCGGCAATCTCTCTCTCGAAATTCTTGTTGGTGGCTGCAATGATTCGGACGTCGACGTCGCTTTCTTCGTTGCTCCCAACGGGCCGGACCTTGCCCTCCTGCAGTACGCGGTAAAGCTTGACCTGCATGGTCAAGCTCATGTTGCCAATTTCGTCCATGAATAGCGTCCCGCCGTGAGCGGCCTGGAAAAGACCCTGCCGATTCTCAGCGGCGCCTGTGAAAGCGCCTTTCATGTAGCCAAATAATTCCGATTCCAGCAAAGTTTCAGGAAAGGCGCCGCAATTGATAGTTATGAAAGGAGCCTGTGCCCGTTGGCTGTTTTCATGAATGGCTCGCGCGACCAACTCTTTACCGGTGCCACTTTCACCAGTGATCAAGACGCGGCTGGTCTGCGGCGCGACGGTCTGGATCATGTCGAAGATTTCGCGCATCTTTGGGCTTTGGCCGATAATATTGTCGAGGCCCGTCAGCCGCCGAAGCTCGCGCCGTAGATAACCTGCTTCCTTTTTCCACTTTAGGCTCTCGGACACCTCGCGGACGGCGCGGCGAAGCTGGTCGACCAATTCGTGGTCTTTGATCACATAGCGGTCAGCACCGGAATTTATAGCGGCGATGGCTGTTTCCACGGTCGGGACGCCGGTGATCAGCAGAAAGAAGCACTCCGGAGCGATCTCCTTGGTGAGCTTGAGAAGGTCTACGCCGCTCTCGCCGGGCATGCGCACATCGGAAACAACAATATCGAAGATTTGCGATTCCAGTTTTCGCTTGGCGGCAGGGACATCGTGAGCCACCTCGACACGATGGCCCTCCTTGCGGAAGGTGATCTCCAGCAGCTCACAAATGGAGCGCTCGTCGTCGACCACGAGAATGTGCACCGGGTGCTTGCTTGGTCCCTTGGCGGCTGCTTTTGTCGCTTGCATAGTCTTCAGGCCATTCTCGGCAGCTCGATAATAAACTCGGCACCGCAGTCCTTCTCAGAAATGACGCGGATGCGCCCGCTGTGCGCCTGCACGATCTGATACACGATGGAGAGTCCCAAGCCTGTTCCACCCTCGAAATTCGATTGCAAAGGCTCGAAAATTTTGGCCCGCTGCTTTGGATTCAAGCCGACGCCGGTGTCTCGAAATACGATGTGCAGCCAAAACGGGTGTTCCTCCAGGCCGACCGTCAGCGTGCCGCCTTCCGGCATGGCGCGTAGCGCGTTGTCGCAAAGATTCCAGAAGACCTGCTTGATCTTGTTGGAATCCACGCGCGCGTGCAGCTCGTGGCCATTGAACGAACGCACGATTTGATACTTGGAGCCGACCTCCGGCTTTTTCTCGACGAGCATGAGCGTTTCATCCAAAAGGGCACGCACGTCGGCGTCTTGAAATTCGTAGGTCTTCTCCCGCGAATAATTGAGGAATTCCGTGATGATGCGGTTCAGGCGCTCCGACTCGCGGTTCACGATGCTCACGAGGTGCTTTTCATCTTCTTCGAGGGGAACCATGCGCGCCAGCTCTCCGACCGCTCCGGCCATGGCCGTCAACGGCTGCCGGATCTCGTGCGCAATCGCGGCGGAAAGGCGTCCAAGCGCGGCCATGCGGTCCTTAGTAGCGAGTTCCTGCTCGAGCCTGCGGAAATCGGTGAGGTCTTGAAAGTTAAAAACGTAGCCACTGCGCTGGGTGTCGCGCGAGCGGAGCGGAGAGACACTAATCCCAAGATACCGCTGCTGGCCATCTGGAGTGCGAAACTCAATTTCGCGACGCAGCGAAAGACGTTCATTCATACTGGGAGATCCTGCCGTCCAGAACTCCTCGTTGATCTCCGCAAGCTTGCGTCCGCGAATATCGGCGAAGCGATAGCCCAAAATCTCCTCGCCAGTACGGTTCAGCAGCACCACGCGCCCTGCGGTATCCGTGGTGATCAAGCCACCGCGCATGGAGTGAATAATGTCTTCGGTGAAGTCCTGCAGGTCCAGCAGTTCCTCGCGCTTTTCTTCGAGTTCGCGGCCCTTGCTGCGAAGCGATTGCGCCAGGAGCCCCGCAAGGTAGGCGACGGCCAGAAATCCGAGCAGGTTGCTCAGAAACCATAAACGGAGCAGCTCGGTGGTTGGGCTTCCCACGTAAGTTCGCGGAATCTTGCCGACATAGGCCAGCAGTGTCAGGCTGCCGAGGAGGGCGACGCAAACGGCAGCGGTAAGAAACGCTGCATTTCGGGAGAATAGAATGCTGGCGACTATGATCACAAGCAGATAGAGCGAGATGAAATAGCTTTCCTGCAGACCAGTGGCGTACACGAGCACGGAGATCATGACTACATCGCTGCCGATCTGAGATGGGCCGTGCCACCGCGCCTTGGGCAGCCAGCGGACCAATATGATGTGGAGAGTTCCCAGGGTGATCCAGAAGATCATCAACGGCAAGAAATAGCGGGTGGAGCCGGCCAGCGGCAGATAAGCGGGCCAAGCTATGCCTGCGCTGAGGATCAGGACGATCATCAGCAGGCGCACGCGCGTCAGCCAATCGAGCCATTCCCGCGTTGTGTAACCCTGTTCCATGCTGATTTGGCGCTTACGCTTGCGGCTTCCGGATAATACCGGTTCGATATTGAATGCGTGAAGGCCGGCAGAGCCCATCCGGCCTTCACGTACAGTTTAGATGCCCTGTCCGCTTCCGCGGGAAACTTAGTGCATCGAGCTCAATTGGCCGATGAGCGAGAACAGCGGCAAATACATAGATATGACCACGCCGCCGACTACGACGCCCAAGAAAACGATCATGACGGGCTCCAGGGCGGTCAGTAAGTCCTTGACGGCCGCGTCCACCTCGTCTTCATAGAAATCCGCTATCTTTTGCAACATGGCGTCCATCGCGCCGGTTTGTTCACCCACGCCGATCATCTGGGTGACCATGCCGGGAAACACCGCAGTTTCGCGCAGCGGCTCAGTGAGCGATTTGCCTTCTTCGAGGGCTCTGCGGACCTTTAGTAGCGCCCTCTCCACGACCGCATTTCCTGCAGTTTTCGCCGTTATGTCCAGACCTTCGAGGATGGGCACGCCACTGGCGATGAGAGTGCCGAGCGTGCGCGTGAAGCGCGCCACCGCAATTTTCCGCATCAAAAGGCCGACCAGCGGCGCTTTGAGAATACCCGCATCTAAAATGTAACGCCCCTGAGGTGTGCCGTACCAAATCTTGATTCCAAAAATCGCGGCCACGAACCCGACGAGCATGGCAAGCCCGAAATAACTCCCGATGAAGTTGCTGAGGCCAATGACGATTCTGGTGGGCAGGGGCAGAGTCACGCCCAAGCCGGCAAATAACGTTGCAAAGACGGGCACGACTTTCCATAGCAATAAGATAATCACGCCCGCGGCGACGGTTAGCACGCCGACTGGGTAAACAAGGGCGGATTTCACGGCGCGCTGGAGCTTGACGTTTTTTTCAATGTATTGCGAAAGGCGCTGCAGAATCGTGTCGAGGATACCGCCTGTCTCGCCAGCTTCCACCATGTTGACGTAAAGCGTATCAAAGACCTTCGGAAACTGACGCATGGCCGCAGAAAGCGTCGCGCCGGCCTCAACCGCAGATCTCGTTCCGGTCAGCACCTTCTGAAAAACCTTGTTTTCCTGCTGTCCGGCCAAAATTTCCAGACATTGCACCAATGGCAGGCCGGCGTCGATCATCACTGAGAACTGGCGCGTGAAGACTGCCAGCTCCTTTGCATTTACCGAGCCCCCAAACGTGGGCAGGTTGAATTCCTTGCCCTTCTCCGACATTTTCGTGGCGGTAATTTGTTGCCGCCGCAGAATGTTCTGAAGCTCCGCCTTGCTGGTCGCCGTCACTTCGCCGCTGACGGCGCCCCCGCCTCGATTCGTTCCCCGATATGTGTAGACTGGCATTTCACGCCTCCTCAGTCACTCGGCCTGACAGCTTGCCGTAATGTCGCTAACTCTCGCTAACCTGGGCCCTATCGTTTCGATGCCACCGGTGTCTTTGCCCCTCCCGCAGGCGACGAGACACCGCGGTTAATCATGTCCTGCAGCTCATCGGGATTCGACGAGCGCGACAATGCCATGTCCAGGCTAATCAGCTTTTGGAAGTAGGCATTCGCCAAACCCTGGTTGAAGGTCTGCATGCCCGTTTGGCCGGTGCCGGTCTGCATTGCCGAATAGATCTGGTGAATCTTGTCTTCGCGAATCAGGTTGCGGATCGCTGGCGTGGGAATGAGCACTTCCATTACCATGGCGCGGCCGCGTCCGTCCGTGCGCGGCAAAAGCGCCTGACAAAGAATTCCCTCGACGACCATGGAAAGCTGCGCGCGAATTTGCGGCTGTTGATGCGAAGGAAAAACGTCGATGATGCGGTTGATGGTGGAGGACGCAGAATTCGTGTGCAACGTTGCGAACGTCAAGTGGCCGGTTTCCGCAATGCGCAGGGCAGACTCGATGGTTTCAAGATCGCGCATTTCGCCGATGAGCACCACGTCGGGATCTTCGCGCAACGCCGCGCGCAGCGAGTTCGAGAAAGAATGCGTATCCGCATGCACCTCGCGCTGATTCACCAGGCACTTTTTGTGATTATGCAAAAACTCAATGGGATCTTCGATGGTGATCATGTGCTCTTCGCGCTCGCTGTTGATCTTGTCCAGCATGGCGGCGAGCGTGGTCGACTTACCGGAGCCGGTGGGGCCCGTGACGAGCACTAATCCGCGCGGTTTTTCGCAGAGCCCCTTTACCACGAGTGGCAAGCCCAACGCGTCGAAGCCTTTGATTTCCCACGGAATGGTGCGGAATACCGCTCCTACTGCACCGCGTTGATTAAAGACGTTACCGCGAAAACGAGCCAGGTTCTTCAAGCCGAATGAGAAGTCCAGCTCCAGATTTTCTTCAAAGCGATGCTTCTGCGCGTCCGTGAGCACGCTGTAGGCAAGCGACTTCGTATCCGAGGCGGTAAGCGGAGGCATGTCCAGCGGCCGCAATTTGCCGTGGACGCGAACACGTGGCGCACTATTGGTGGTGACATGCAGGTCGCTGCCGCCCATCTCGATCATTTTCTTGAGCAATTCACTGAGTGTAATTCCCGGCATCTCGCACCTTTTCTACAGAACCGTTTCGCGCAGTACTTCTTCCATAGTGGTCTGCCCCAAGGCGACCTTAATCAAGCCGCTGCGCCGCAACGTGATCATTCCCTGCTCGATGGCTTTCTTCTTCAATTCCAACGCTGACGCGCCGACAAGAATCAACTCGCGCAATTCGTCATTAATTTCCATGACTTCGTACAATCCCGTGCGGCCCTTATATCCGCCCTTGTTGCACGTGGAGCAGCCTTTGCCGTGATAGATCTTGGTCTTCTTGGCTTCTTCCGGCGAATACCCAGCGTCGACCAGCGCCTGTTCCGGGACTTCCAGTTCTTCCTTGCAGTTGGAGCAGATGCGGCGCACCAGACGCTGCGCGCAAATCAGGTTCACCGAGGTGGCTACCAGGAACGGCTCGATGCCCATATTCATCAAACGGCTGATGGTCGAAGGCGCATCGTTGGTGTGCAGCGTAGACAGCACCAGGTGTCCGGTTAGTGCAGCCTTGACTGCGATTTCCGCTGTTTCAAAGTCGCGGATTTCGCCGACCAGAATAATATTGGGGTCCTGCCGCAAGAAGGCACGCAGGGCGGCCGCGAAATTCAAGCCGATCTGTTCCTTCATCTGGACCTGGTTGATTCCACTCAACTGAAACTCAACGGGATCTTCCGCGGTCATGATGTTGGTATCAACGGTGTTCAGCCGCGAGACGGATGAATACAGCGTGTTGGTCTTACCAGAACCGGTCGGGCCCGTGACCAGCACCATGCCGTAAGGCTTCAAGATGTTGCGCTCGAATTTCTTCAGCGATTCCGGCTCGAAACCCAGCTTGGTCATGTCCAGCCGCAGGTTCTCTTTGTCCAACAACCGCATGACAATTTTTTCGCCGTACAGCGTCGGGACCGTGGAAACACGGAAATCGAGCTCCTTTTTCTTCCCGTCCGCGCGGTACTTGATCATGATGCGGCCGTCTTGCGGCAATCGCTTTTCCGCGATGTCCAGCTTGGCCATGATCTTCAAGCGGCTGGTCATCGCGTCTTTCAAGCGCAGCGGCGGACTCATCACGGTCTGCAGCACGCCGTCCACGCGGAAACGCACGCGCATCTCCGTCTCGTAGGGCTCGAGGTGAATATCGCTGGCGCCGCGCTTTACCGAATCCGTCAGCACCAAGTTCACGAGCTTGATAATCGGCGCTTCTTCAGCCGCTTTTTCGAGCGACGCAGCATCCAGCTCCGCTTCTTCGGCAGCCAATTCCAGTTCCTCGTCGTCGACGAGGTCCTTCATCATCTTGCTGAGCTCTTCGGAGTCGCCGTCGGAACCGCCATAGAAACGCGTAATGGCTTCGCCGATCGCCGATTCCGACGCGACGACCGGTTCCACGTTGAAGCCGGTCATGAACTTGATGTCGTCCATGGCGAAGACGTTGGTCGGGTCCGTCATCGCAATGGTTAGAACTGAGCCAACTCGCGAAAGCGGGATCACCTGGTATCGCAGCGCAGTATCCTGCGGGATCAGCTTGATTACATTGGGATCAATTTCGTAGAACTTAAGGTTGATAGAGGGAACGCCGTACTGACGGGATAAGACGCCCGTAATGTCGTCGTCGGTGATGAAGCCCATCTTGGTCAGGCAGCTTCCCAGCTTGCCCCCATTGGCGCGTTGAAAATCCAGCGCCTTCTGGAGCTGCTCCTGAGTAATCAGGCTTTCTTTGAGCAAAATTTCGCCGAGCCGGACGGACATCCGTGCGCTCCCAACCAGAACAGCAACTATCGCTCACCTTAGCAAAAGCAAGGGGCGGAGGCTGACAGAAATTGCTAGTCCGTTCTGAAGTGGCTAATACCTGTCCTCCTGGGCAGGTTCGCCATCGCCAAGTACGGCACATGCGAGTGTGGCATGCATTGTGTCGTCTTTGCGGATTTGTTGACTTGCTTGGTAGGCGCCGCTATCGTGCAAAGAGATGCCTATTGCTTCGCAAGTCGAGCCTGCGGGTAACGGTTCGGCGCACGGGGCGTCGCTCGCACCTAGGGCGGCCCTCCGCACCTATTACGATGCCCTGTTCGCCGCTCATGGGCCGCAGCTTTGGTGGCCTGGGCGGACGGCATTCGAGATCATCGTCGGCGCCATCCTTACGCAAAACACTTCCTGGAGCAATGTCGAGATCGCCATCCGGAATCTGCGCCGCGAGAGATTATTGACGCCTGGCGCCATGGAAGATGTTTCCTTCGCGCGGCTCGCCAGGCTTATTCATTCCTCCGGTTATTTCCGTCAGAAGGCCAAAAAGCTGAAATGCTTCGTCCGCTTTCTTCGGTCTGAGTATGCCGGTTCGCTGACGAAGATGTTTCGCACTCCAACGGCGGTGCTACGAGAAAAACTTCTGGCTGTCCACGGCATCGGACCCGAAACGGCGGACTCCATCCTGCTCTATGCGGGCAAGCACCCTGTGTTCGTAGTGGACGCCTACACCCGGCGAATGCTCGAGAGACACGACCTGGCCGCGCCGACGCAGAGCTACGAAGAAATCCGCCAGCTCTTTGAACGCAGCCTTCCCAGCGACGCACCGCTGTATAATGAATTCCACGCCCTAATCGTGCGCACCGGCAAGGAGTGTTGCCGCACACGCAATCCGCGTTGCAGTGAGTGCCCGCTGCATTCCTTTCTGCCGCAGGCGACGCAGGCCTCTTTATGAGTTCGCTTGAGCCAAAACAACGCTGGACCTTGGGCATCGGCGCCGCGCTTCTCACGCTGCTGCTCTCCGCGGTGTTTACATTTGGCTCGCTGGACGTCCCCTTCGAGCCTAAGAATTGGCGTGAG
>DATBYP010000002.1:0-7535 GCA_036513675.1 Candidatus Acidiferrum sp. | reverse complement strand
TGGTGCTGTGTCACGGTTTTCCCGAATCATGGTATTCGTGGCGCCATCAGTTGCATGCGCTCGCAGAAGCTGGATTCCATGCGATCGCGCCAGATATGCGAGGCTACGGGCAGACGGATCGCCCAGAACAACTCGATCGGTACACGCTGCTCCATCTTGTTGGCGACGTGGTCGGCCTGCTCGATGCTTTAGGCACAGAGACAGCGGTGATCGTCGGACACGATTGGGGCGCCCCCGTCGCGTGGTACGCCGCGCTTTTGCGGCCCGATCGCTTTCGCGGCGTGATCGGTTTGAGCGTGCCGTTCATACCGCGACCACCCGTTCGTCCTACCAGCACTATGGCCCAGACCGAGGACGCGCAGTTCTTTCAGCTGTACTTCCAATCCCCAGGCATAGCCGAGGCGGAACTCGAGCGCGATGTCCGTCTGAGCATTCGCAGCTTCCTCTACTCGGCTTCAGGAGAAGGCCGGGATGACGCTGCAAGGGACGGCCGCGAAGTCGATATGGTGCCGCACCGAGGTGGCTTCCTCTCGCGGTTGACGAATCCGGCATCGCTGCCTCATTGGCTCACCGAAGCGGACGTGGATTTCTACGTAAGCGAGTTTGCGCGCACGGGATTTCGTGGGGGGCTGAACTGGTACCGCAACATGGACCGAAATTGGGAACTCTTAGCGCCTGTGTCTGGAGTGCAGGTGACAGTCCCGGCGCTGTACATCGCCGGGGACCGCGATCTCGTTTTGGCCTTTCCTGGGATGGACCAAATCATCGCCAACCTGTCGAAGTTTGTACCGCAGCTTCGGGGAACTCTCCTGCTGCCAGGTTGCGGTCATTGGACCCAGCAGGAGCGAGCCCAAGAGGTCAACCAGGCTATGCTTGACTTTGTCCAGCGGCTGTAGGCCACCACCAAATCTGTTCGGACAGCGCCGTGCGAATTTCTGAATGTATCGTCGGCTAGCCGGAAGCTATCCGGCTTCCACGGCGGCATTAGTCCTGTGACACAGCGCGCACATTGCCCCCGGTCGTGAGGGCCTGTTCGATCTCATCAAGAGCCTTCCGCCGGCTCTCAAATATGAGCCCGGAACGATTGTGGCTGAAGGGAATTTCGTTATCGTGCACGGACGATTTTCGAGCTTCGGCCTACCTGTGAACTGGATTGCGGCGCACATCGTTCGCATCAAGGATGGCGTTCTGGTCGAGCATTGGGACGTGATCCAAGACGAGGCCACACAAGAACAATCAAAGAGTGGTCAGCCGATGTTCGGCCACACGTTCGCGACCTATGCGAGTGCCCGATAAAAACAGACACGTCGCATTGTCTTAGAGGAGGTTGAACCGCATGAGAGCGGAGATTGTAGCTGGCGCGCTATTTCCCGATTATGAGCTGACCGATCACACCGGCAAACGTCGCAAGCTTTCCGATCTACAGGGGCCAGATCCCATGATCCTTGTGCTCAGCCGGGGAGGATACTGCCCGAAGGATCTGCGCCAAGCCGCAGGTCTGGCCCAACTTCACCAAGAGATGGAAGTCGGTTACTCCCGCCTAGTCACAATCAGTACCGACAACATGCTTACGAAGAATGAGTACCGCGACGGCGTCGGCGCTCATTGGACCTTTTTATCCGATCCGGGACGAAAGGTTCAGAAGGATCTCGACATCGATTTGCTGGCGGCAATGCCTGCCGGAAAGCCAAACTGTTCGCAAGTGCTTGAAAAGAATGGGGAGAGCCGCGGAACTCGAACTGGCGGCTGCCGTGAGAGGGGGCAGCATTCTAACCAACTGAACTACGTCTCCGCTGAAGTGGTTGTCACTGGTGGTGGGCAGTGTCCGATTCGAACGGACGACCTTTCGGGTGTAAACCGAATGCTCTAACCGCTGAGCTAACCGCCCTTCCAATTGCGCCCCAAAACTTCTTGGAACTATTTCATACTACACGGTGTTAGGTTCGACTGCAACTGAGTCCAACTTGCGAAAGTGAGTCCATGACAGCATTTAGCTTGCCAAAGATTCCACGGTTTCTCTGGCGAATCGTTCTTCAAAATGTGTATACCCGCCAGTTGTCCGCAAGCTGGAATGACCTACCTGCCTCCTTGTGAAGTCAACCGGAACATTGTTTGCCTGGAGATGTGAGACACGACCATGTCGAAACGCGTGCATGCCGCCCGGTTCCATACCAAGGCGTTTGCAAATCGGCTTCAACACTTGCCGCACGATATTGTGATTCTCAAGTGGCGTTCCGTTCTTCGTCTGGAACACGCGGCCAGTCGTGCGGTCACCAAGATATTCTTTCAGCATCCGAGCCGTGTTCAAATCAACAAACACGTCCCGATAGCCCTTTTTGGTCTTGGTGCTGACTTCCTGTCCACGCCATACGGAACGCCGCACGCGAACCACACCGCGCACGAAGTCTATGTCTTCCACGTGCAGCCCTGACAACTCGCCAGAACGAAGGCCACTAAACCCGGCAAGGTGAAACAAGACCCTGTAGAGTCCCTTGGCCGCGGCGACGATACGCCGCATTTCGTCTTGCGTGAACCATCTCTGCTCGTCCTCTGGAATGGTGGGCAGGGAAGGGTACCACGCACGTTTGGGTTCATCGTTTTGTTGAGCGTGCCAGTTCATCACAGCGCGAAACATCTTCCAAAGATTGTGAACAGTCTTCGGTTCGAGACCCGTCAGCCCCGCAATCCAATCGTTGACCGTGCCCGTCTTAATAGACCCGAGGGGCAGCGCGCCAAAGAAGGGCCGCAAATATTTGCTGATGAGTTTTGGTGCCGAATACTGACTGCTTTCCTTCAACTGAGGAAGACGCTTCGCTATCCAGGCGTCTGCGACATCATTAAACGTGACTGTCGGTCTTAGGGACCTTTCTAGGTGTTCGGGTGTGTTTACGCCAACCTCGGTCAAGATGTCCTTCAGCTTGCGCCTCGCCTCTGGCCGAGATAATTCTCGTTTCAGCCCCAGAACGACGGCACGACGCACTCTTTCGGATTGTCCGAGAACATCAACATAAAACCGCCCAATCCACCTGTCATTTCTCAACACTACTGAACCTGCCTGTCCTGACCGCTTCGACATGTACTTCCGACCTTTCTGTCGAAACGGCGTCCTCGGTGCGGACTCTACCACACCATGCGGGGGCAGGGAACTAGCGTCCACTTTCCGGATTTCGATTACGTTTGTGGGTTGAGACACACCCGACCTCGTCGCTAAGGTCAAGGCGTGGAATTGCGAGATCAACGCTGCGGCGTTTTCGGATGCCGCGTCCCTACGCGCTTTCGCGGGAGCCGCCTAAGGCGGGTGGGAACTGTTTCACCGGGGCGGTATTGTTTATCCTGCACCCGACCTAGCAGGTCCGAACGAAAATCCAAATACTAGCTTGGTGTTATTGCTGGGATGAATTTCGTTTCCAGCGGAACTTGCGGTATAGTCTTCCATTCCCGCTTGTGAGCACTGCCGTAATTTCCCCCTCGATAGGTTGCCCGTGCTTAACGTGGGGCATCCAAAGCCAGTCGCCACTGTCAGGGTTTAAGGTGAACGTTGCAACTGAACCGTGTTCGTCTTTGAAGTCAATCTCGTAAGGCATCTTCATTTGCTTTTCTTGAGCTTCGTCACACAACTCCGTTGAAATAGCATCGAAGCTATACTGCACTCGTCTCATGATGTCGGTCTCATACCAACGTGATTCTTGAATTTCCATACTTGTTTCTCCTTTTTGTCGTCTCCAGAAAAGCCGCCTTCTAAGCAGCCTGTTTTTGTGTCCAACGAAAGTCGGCTCGTATGTGTGGAATCAACGCGCGGTCAGTTACTTCGTATGCTTTCCCGGTGAGTTGTCCCTGTTCATTCAGGACATGCCAATAAAACGTGTCCGTATCAGGAACGTGACCATAAATCGTTTCTTCATGTCCGAAAGGATCTGGAAGGTGCAGGAGTCCATCAATGTCTAGATAGGGACGAAATAACGGGGAGTTGAGCGTGCTCGCCAGCAGATTGTCGAGCTTCTTCGCAGAACCCTTCTTTGCCGTCCATTTTTTCCGGGTTTTTATAGACACACTCATTTCTCCTTTTTCGTCTTAGCTTTTTCAAGTGGCTTAATGTCGAGTTCGGGATGCTGTTTGATGTGTTCGCGCACGATCTTCCGGGCTGCCTGCAACTTCCCCTCTTGGTCCAAGTACATATCGAGTCCGCGCCGGATTGCCTCCGAAAAAGAGACGCCAAACTCCTCTTGCATCTCCTTGAGCTTGGCGAGCTGATCGTCCTCAATCCACAAGGCAATCTTCTTTTTCATGAGCACATGGTAGTCTGTATACGTACATCGTGTCAATAGTACGTCATAGTACGTCCGACCCAGGTACTCAGAGGAATCCTTAAAGTGGACGGGTACATGAAAAAGGGTCGGGGCCAGCCCGTAAAGCGAATTGAGCCGGCCCCTATCCCGCTGCCTTTAGGAGTGCTCGATTGGCGTCTAACACAAGCGGGAATTGTGTTTTAGGCGGACCCGCGCAGTATGGTGAGTTCTAGAATCTTGCGCGCCGCGTTCACTTCCGCTTTAGTCTTCAAAAATGTCACTTCGCCGTCGTCGCGAAATGTATCCACGATCGCACCACCGTAAGAGTTCAAGATTTTGACTTCCGCCGCGCTGAGATTTCGACGGGGCTTGTCGTAAGAACGTCGGCCGTCAATAAGATTCGTAAGACGGGCCGCCAAGGGTAACTGGAGAAGGACAACTATTTGGGCTGGGCTGTCGTCCGTCCAGAACGGAAAAGTAGACTTCTTCCATTTGCCCTGGAGCTCGCCCTTTCGGTCGCGACACGCTGCGGCATACTCTGCTACGAACTTGCGCACTGCTTTACTCGGTTGCATATAATCCTTTCCTCGCTGATTGTATTTCTCTCGCACATTCTGAAAATAGGAGGAACGCTTCCTAAAGGCAGGCTGCCCCTCCTCTACAGCAACTAATTGCTTAATCCCAGTCTTAAGCTGCGAGACCGAGCGGAACTCGACCGCCAAGCTTTCGCCAAGCAGCCCAGAGATCATCTGTGTCCTTGAAATATCGAGGCCGTTTTGAAGATCCTAGCTGGAAGATACATCCAACAGCGTCAGTGCCTGACGGGGCCATTCGGACAAATTCCTTCGCCCCAACTCGGACACGATCAATTCGAATGCGGCGGAATGTGAACTTGGATTTGGTGCGGCGAACAGATAGATTGCTCTCAGCCATTTTTGCCCTCCTTGGCAAATTTGGTTAGGGCTTGCGGGATGTATTCAGCATCTCGCGAGCCCGTTTTGATTTAACTGCGAGCACCGACCTTGCCATTCAAGAGGGCGACCATCCCCTTAAAATGATCGCCTCTCGAATGATCCTGCCCTTACAGGATGCGTCCAGTTTCGACCAGGCCTTTGACGAGGTCAATGGACCTCCAGTACTAGGAGAGTAAATACGGAATTGGTCTGACCGAACGGGTACCCGAGCCTGTCCGAAAGGGCACAACTTCTATTACTTTGGCGCAGAAATGTATGTTTCGTACCAATTCCGTACCAGAGTCGTTACATCTCCCCTGACAGTACAACAGCGCATTTGGGCGGCACTATTCTGTTATTATATTGTGGTAATTATCCCAAGATTGCGCGAGTATTTTGCCGGGAGGTCTTCAGTGAGTTTGCCAGTATTTTTGTCATTTGTATTTCAGTTTAGTCCCCTCCGCACTGGGGTCTAAATGTTTTTCGACCAGTTCCGTCGCGCGTTACGCCTAGTGGAAGCGGGAATCGCAGACCACGTTTGGACAATTGAGAAATGCTCGGCATACTCACGGCGAGATTGCAGAATGCGGTCTGAGGTTGGCAGCGTGATTCGCCAAGGCTTTCTGCATTATTACCTCAGCAGCGGCCATTTCAGAATCTACTTCACGTAAAGCGCCGAGAAATACGTCCTCAGGTACAAATTCTGCCAATGAAATCTCCTTCGTGATTGTCACAGACTCCAATGGCATTCCTTCAGTATGAAGTGTGTTCTTATATTTAATTAGCTCAAGCCACGCCTGTCCAAATTGGGATTTCGATTTTGTGAAAGAAAAGAGGCTGAGCATCTGCTAGCTTGAGGTTGGGTTCTGGACGAACCAATCACAATGCTAAGGAGGCTCAGCCTTTGACTCGAGTCAGCAGTATTTTCTCACAAATCTTGCAGTTAATCCCTCGCCTGGAGTTCGAATCTGCCGTGCGTAAGCACAGCGCTGAGCGGCATGCTCGGGGTTTCAGTAGCTGGGGTCAGTTCATCGCTATGCTCTTTTGTCAGCTGGGGCACGCCAAGTCCTTGCGTGAAATCTGTGGGGGCCTGGCCGCCAGCGAAGGAAAACTTCGGCATCTGGGTCTGCCCAGCGCTCCGGCTCGCTCCACCTTGGCTTATGCCAACGAACATCGGCCTTGGCAGATGCAGCGCACGGTGTTTGAGCAACTGCTGGCGAAGTGCCAGATCCTGGCGGCCAGCCAAGCAGACACCCGGAAGAAGAGAAAATTCCGTTTCAAGAACCCGCTGATCAGCTTGGACGCCACGGTGATCGATCTGTGCGCCACGATGTTTGATTGGGCCAAGTTTCGCCTGACGAAAGGTGCGGTGAAGCTGCACCTGTTGCTGGACCACGATGGCTATCTGCCGTCCTTCGCGGTGATCACCGAAGGCAAAAAACATGAGGTGCGTGTAGCGCGGCAGATGCAGTTCGCGCCGGGGGCGATCTTGGTGTTTGACCGCGGTTATACGGACTACGAGTGGTTTACGAACTTGACCAAGCAGGGGGTCTATTTTGTTACCCGGTTAAAGGAGAACGCTGACTACGGAGTGGTGGAGAAGCGTGAAGTTCCACAGCGCCGCGGCGTGCTACGGGATGAAGTGGTCTTTTTCTACAAGCTGGCCCAGGCGGGCAGGGATGCTTACTTCCGGCGGATCGAGTTTTACGATGAGGAGCGCGATCGCGTGCTGGTATTTCTGACCAATCACTTGGAACTGGCCGCGGCTACCATTGCCTCGGTGTACAAGGAGCGCTGGCAAATCGAGTTGTTTTTTCGGGCCTTGAAACAGTCACTGCGGGTGAAAACGTTTGTAGGGACTTCGGCCAATGCCTTGAAGACGCAGCTTTGGACGGCGCTGATCGCCATGCTGCTGGTAAAATATCTGCAACTACGGTCGACATTCGGTTGGTCCCTTTCGAATCTGGTGGCACTCCTACGCCAGCAGCTGTTCGTTTACCGTGATCTGTGGACTTGGATCGATGATCCCTTTCAACCGCCACCGCTGCCAGCCGCCTCGCCAAAACAGTTGGTGCTGCAGTTGGTCTAAGTGAACCAATCAGTTGGACAGCAGCGATCATCCACCTCGAAAAAACGTGTGGTTACCAGACTTACAGAGAGGAGAATTTAGACAGCATCAGAATCCGAGCAACCCTTCGGGACCGCCAACCTGCCCCCGTCCAGGGCTCGAGCGACGACTTTCGCCCTTATTCTGGATAAGTCCGAGCCGAATTTTCAGCTAATTCGGACAGCAGTG
>DATBYP010000001.1:0-7706 GCA_036513675.1 Candidatus Acidiferrum sp. | reverse complement strand
ACGCTTTTCCGTGGGCCGCGCATGCGGGTGCGCTGAACGAGCGCCGAACGCGACAATGGTTTCGAATGCTGGACCCGAAGCTCCTCGGCTGCGCATGTCGTATTCGATCTCGGCTGCGATCTCGAGTTCGCGCACACCTGGCTTCAGCAACTTGAGCGCGGCCGACAGGACATCACCGGCCAGCAGCGCGGCATCGCGCATCTGCGCGATTTCACCAGGCTCCTTGCGCTGCCGCAGCGAACCAATTTCACCCTCGGCTGCGGCCCAACGTACGCGTGGCCCGGCGCTCCGGCGCAGCGTGCGAAATTGCTCCACGGTGATTTGCGCGGCGTCAAATCCAATCTTTCCGCGCGTGCGGCTGTGCAGCAGCTTGCCAACCGTGGCCATCAGCGATCCTTGCTGCTTCACCACGCGTACTCTGGAGGTTTCCTCCTTCGCCTGCACCGTGAACCGCCCATCGGTCACCAGTACTGACCTCGTCTGAGAGACGATCAGCGCGCCCGCTTCCCCCGTAAAGCCGGTCAGGTAATACCAGTCAGCAGGATTCGTCGAAAGGATGCTCGATAATCCTCTGGCGGCGATCCTTGCTTGCAGCGCTCGCCTTCTGTGCGCAAACGTTGTGTTCATAAAACAATTCGAGGAGACCGCAGTCTCCTCGAATGCATCCTGATGAAAAGTGTAGCTCTACCGAGCTATTCGGTGTTATCCGGGGATAATCCTCGGAGTAAGGAAGAACAGCAACTCCTGCGACGTAACGGAGATGTTGTTGCGCTTGAACAGGTGTCCAATGATCGGAAGCGTTCCAAGCAGTGGGACCTCCGACACGTCGACGCGCTGCTGCGATACGATGATTCCGCCAATAACCACGGTCCCACCATCTGCCACGAGTACTTTGGTTTCTGCGGCCTGCGTGTCCAGCGCCGGAACGCCCTGCACGCGCGGGATGCCGGCATTGATCTGCGTGTTCTCAACAAGCACATCCATGAAGACAGTGCCTTCCGCGGTAATCTGCGGTGTCACTTCCAATTTCAGCACTGCATCGATGAACTGCACGGAAATGGTGTTGTTGATCGTGGTCTGGACGGGGATTTTTGTACCCTGCTTCACCGTAGCTTTTTCGTTGTTTTGCGTGATCACACGAGGTTTGGAAAGCAGTTTGCCAACGCCCTTGGCTTCCGCGGCGCTAATGAAGAAGTCCACGGCGAAATTTGGAGAACGGTGACCCAGGAAAAGGCCGCTTGTCGGCGCACTGGCGCCGAGATTGACCTGGAACGGAAGCGAACTTGAACCACTAAGTGGTGGGGGCGGCAACCCTGCCCCCGTCGTTATAGTGCTTGTACCCACTGCCGAGTCGCCCGCGATAATGCTGCGTCCGCCGGTCACCGTGCCCGCAAAGCCGAGCTGCACACCTATGTCCTGTGCAAAGGATCGGCTGGCGGAAACCACGCGCGCTTCAATTTCCACCTGCTGCGATTTGCGATCTAACTGGCGGATCAAATTGTCGATTACGGGAATGACCGACGGTATATCGCGAATGATGAGCTGATTGGAGCGGTCATCGGAAAGAATATCGCCTCGCTGCGACAAAAACTTTTTCAGCGTATCCTTCATTTTCTCGGCTTTGCCATAGCTAAGCACGCGAGTGACAGTGACAGGCGCGACAGCTTCGGCCTGCGCTCTTTCCAGATCCCGCTGCGTTTCCGCTTCCTTCTTCAAGGTTTCGCGCATGGCAATACGCAGAACGTTGCCGCTAAGCTGCTTATCGAGCCCATTGTTCTGCAGCACGATATCAAGGGCCTGATCCCACGGCACCTCATCGAGCACGATGGTCAGGCTTCCCTTCACGGCCGGATCGAGCACAACGTTCAGTCCGCTAATTTCGTGAATCAAGCGGAAGAAGTCTTTCAGGTCCACGTCCTTCAAATTCACGGAAATGGGCTCGCCCGTGTACCTGCCGGTGGTTGAACCTGTCTGCGAGCTAGCTACAGTCGCGGCCGCGTTGCCGGATTGCTGCTGTGCGGCCTGCTGCGGAGTCGGGCGTGCAGGTTCCGTACTCCCGCCAAATGATGCCAGGACGACTGAGGGCTGGGTCAGTTCGCCGGGCAACGCGAAACGAGGAGCCGAAATCCTGCGACCGTTCGCGGAACGTGCGGCCGCTCTGTGCGGTCCAGTAACGTCATAACGAAACGCCGGCCGCTCGATCAAGACTTTTTCGGACGCTGCCTTCAAAACAGGGGCGGAGGCTGCCGGAGATTGAACTCCCGTTTCAAAGGAAACTACGACGGAAAGGCCGTCGCGTGAAATCTGGTATGGCGATGCCGACGTGAGATCGATCACGACACGCGCCACATCTGGCCGGAACTGGCCCAAGCGTACGCCGCGAACGGGCGCGGACACGCCGGGAATCACGGTCTTGTGCACGGCGAGTTTTGTGCCGCTGAAATCGAGCACCAAGCGGTCGGGATCCTGCACCCTGGCCGCGTGGACCTCCAGGGGTCCCGCGCCTTCGACGCGCACGCTGGCGCGCTGAGGCGCTTGCGTGATCGCCACGCTTGAAATCACCGATGCCGTCGTGCTGGCGCCGGCAGGCTCCTGCGTTTGAGCGAACGACGCGCTGGTAGTCAACGCCGCGCTCGCAAGTATCAGGCAGCCAATTTGCATGGCCGGCCAATTCGTCTTCATTGCTGTTCTCCTGCACTGGCGTAAATTCGTTTGCTCACCTGGCGCTCCACGGGTTTCCCAAAGGCGTCCTTCCCCACTTCGTGAAAGGACACTCCATCCATGGCAATTTTTTCGACACGGCCGTCATACAACTGATCGCCTTCTCGCAAAAAATACGTCCGCGATTGTGGGTTCGACACCACGGCAATCATTCCGTTCGGCGCGCGCACGATTCCATCGAGTCGCAGCGTGCTAACTTGCAGTCCGAGCTTCCCAGGCCCCAGGTTAGTCGGTGTCCCTCCGCCGCCGTGTTCACGGCCCACCAACGATTCAAATGGATCGCGTTTGGCAACTCTTGGCTCTTTGTCCGCCGCAGGCGTTGAACTCGCGGCCGATGCCGCTGGCTTCGTGGTTTTCGGGACGGATTTCTTGGCGGCCTTCTTTGGCGCCCTCTTTGATGCCGGGGTGGACGGCTTTGCAGTCTGCGTCGCACGTTTCACGCTCGTTGTCGGAGCCGCAGGCTTAGTGCCGGAAGCCGCTGGCTTGCCGGCGTCGGAGCTCGCTGGTTTGTTTTGCGAGGTCGAGGCGGCCGGCGCCGCAGGTTTCGCGGAAGCTTGCGCAACCGGCTTGGCCGCGGAGCTGTCGCCAGGCTTCGCGGTTTGCGGCGCAGCTTTTGTCGCTGCGGGCGTCGCGGGCTTTGTTCCCGTGCCGCTTGTAGGCTTGGCTTGCGCGTGCAGGCCGGGAGCGACCGCCGCCAGCGTTATCCCGAATACGAGAGTCTTCACAAAACGCATATTTCGCTCATTCCCGTTCAGGGTTTCCCCGCCGGTTTCGCCGGACCTGTTGAAGTTGCGGCGTCACTCGGCTTGGTAAAGAACGTCGTAGCTGTAAAAACTCCGGAAACCGTCGTGCCCGGACGAAGCGGGTACTTTGCAGCCGTTGATTTTGCCGGGTCGGCGAAGGTTAGGTCGCCAACATTGATGATGCGAGACAGCCGGCTCAATCGCCCGAAGAAATCCAGAATGTTGAAGTACGGCCCGTCGGCTTGCACCTCGAATGGCATTTCGTAGTGATATTCCTTGGTCACTATCGCCTGGGAGGTCAAGCGCCGCAGTTGCACGTTCGACGCCGCTGCCGCTCCCTGCACCAGCCGAATGAACTCGTCGGTCTCTTTCTCTTCCGGCACGATCGTCTTCAGCGTGTCTAGTTGCTTGTTCAGCGCATCCATCTGCGATTTCAATTCGCTGTAACGCTGCCGGTAGACTTGCAACTGCGTCACTTCTTGGTTGAGCTGCGCACGCAGGCGAACCGCCTTATCCACCTCGTCGCGCTCTTGCGCGACTGGCGAACCCGGGACGTAAACTCCCACGACTACCAACACGACGGTAATCGCCAGGGCCAGCAGAACCTGCATGATCAAAGACATGTCGCGTAGTGGATTGGCCATGGCTCTTTACCCTTTCTTCGCCGGGGCTGCCGCATTTGCCGGTGTTCCTACGGGTTTCGGCTGCTGCGGACGTGCCGGAGCGAGCTGCGGCGGGCTGATTTCCGCCGTCATTTGGAACACGAAAGTCTGTATTCCCGAAACTTTGTCGTCCTGTTTCGTCTCCTTGATTTCCACTTTCTGGAAATAACCAGAGCGCTTCAGCGCGGTAATGAAGTTGGCGACGGAATTCACAGACGCCGCCGCTCCTTCCATTGCAAGGTTGTTCCCTTTACGCGTCATGGTGATCAGCCAAAGATTTTCTGTCCGCGATACCGTGCTGGCGATCTCATCCAGTAATTCCTGCGCGCCCGTGCGGTCGCGCTGCAGTTGCTCAATTGTCTGCACCCGCTGGGTCAAGATCTTCTTCTGCGCTTCAAACGTGTCCACTTGCTGCTTAATCTGCTCCAGGTCGGCTTTCTGCGCTTGCAGTTGCTTAATCCGCGTGTTCTCGTCGTTCAATTGCTTCTGCCAGGAGAGATACAGGAGAAACAACGCCAGGACACCTAATGCCGCTCCTGCCCCCACGAAGACCAGCGGCAGCGCCGCGCCGGTGTCCACCGAGCGTCGTGCGGCCCTGGGCCGCGTTTGTCCGAGAAGATTTATGCGAATCATGGCTAGTCAAAGCTCCTAAGTGCCAGCCCCACCGCTATTGCAAGCCGGGGGCCCATTTCGCGAATCTGATCCTCGCTGTGCTTGCTCGGATTCACGAGCACTTTCCGGAACGGGTTCAATTCCTCGACCGGCATAGCGAATTCTTCGCGCAGCAGGTCCACCAGGCCGGGAACCCGCGCGGTGCCACCAGCCACCACGATGCGCTGGATGTTTTCGCCGCTGGCCGTCGCGCGGAAAAAGTCGAATGTCTTTTGGATTTCCAGGGTCAAAATGTCGGAAACGCTACGCAGTATCTGCTGCTTCTGCTCATCCGTGACGCTCGGCAGCGAATCGCCCTTCTTCAGCCGCTCGGCATCCTCGAAGCTCAGGTCAAGCTCTTTTTGCAATGCGTCCGTGTACTGGTTGCCACCCACGCTGACATCGCGCGTAAACAGCGGTACTCCGCCGCGCACGATATTAATGTTCATCACGCTCGCGCCGACGTTCAGCAGCGCTACCGTTTGTCCCGCATCAGGGTCGTAATTCACTTCAAAGCAGTTCTGCAGCCCGAACGCGTCGATATCGACCACCACCGGCGTCTTGCCCGCTTGCGCCAGCACATTCGTGTGGTTCAGAATTTTGTCCTTCTTCACCGCCACGAGCAGCACGTCCATCTGCGAGTCCATCGACTCCAGCAACTGATAGCTCAAATTCACGTCGGCGATATCGAACGGAATGTGCTGGCTGGCTTCTGAGGGGATTCGATCGTAGAGTTCGTCTTCCGTCATCAGCGGCAGCGGCACGCGCTTCACAATTACCGAATGTCCGGAGACCGAGGTCGCCACATTTTTCGTCTTAATCCTCTGCGCGTCGAAAATTTTGCTGATGGCATTGGCCACCTGCGGCGCGTCCATGATTGCGCCGTCCACCACCGTATCCTGCGCCAAATTCTCGGTACCAAAGCTCACCAACTCGTATCCACCCTTCGTGGATTTCAGCTCCACGGCCTTGATCGAACTGGACCCGATGTCCAATCCAACCAACTGCCTGCTCTTTCCGCCGAATAACGACATATCGCGGCCTCTTTCTCCGACCCTCGCAAAACTACCGGCGCCTCTGCACCTGGCTCATCTTGCGTTCCATCCAGCGGTCCAGGATGGTCTTCCTAAGTTTCCAACGATTGCCGAGTTTGAATGCGGGAATCTCGCCTTCAGTGATGTAACGGTACAACGTATCCGGGGAAATTCCCAGATACTGCGACGCTTGCCGCACGTTCATCACTTCGCGCGATTCACTCACGAGAAACACTACCCCTGGCGCACTTAGACACGCCGCTTGAACCCGACCACTGGTGCACCCCAGTTGACGCTGCCGAACCTTTAGGGCACTCCCCGTGACAACGTTATGACACCGCGAATAACCGACCGTCAAGGGATTCTAGGCCGCACTTGTCCTAAGAATAGGGGGTTATCTCCGGCAATCAATGGGTATTCTGGGGTAGTAATCCCAGTACTTGAGTACTAAGCCTCGAGAACTACTATTAGTTGTGCTTTCTGCTGCTAGAGCCCTGTCCACAGGGACGGTTATCCTTTGTATCCACTGCGCACCCTTGCCTGCCCTGGCTAGTCTTTCACACGCCCAAGGATTTCCAAATTGCGTCGATTTTCGCCTTGGTCAATTCGTCCATCCGAATCTCGTCCGGCCAAGGCCGCGTAAATCCCTCCGACGCCCACTTCCGCGTCGCATCAATTCCCATCTTCGATCCATAATCCTGCATCCGCGCGGCGTGATCCAGCGTATCTGTGGGTCCAAACACGAACTGCACGTCCCGCTCAGGGTCCAGGGCGCACAGCGTCTTCCATGCCACCTCGCTATAGTTGTGAATGTCCACGTCGTGGTCCACCACTACGATCACCTTCGTGAACATCGCTTGCCCCAGCGACCAAATAGCGTTCATAATCTTGCGCGCCTGCCCGGGATACGACTTCCGGATCGCCACAATCATCAAGTTGTGAAAAATTCCCTCCGCTGGCATCGCCACGTCCGCAATCTCAGGATATTGCATCTTCATCACCGGCAAAAAAACTCGCTCGACCGCATAGCCCATGTAGAAGTCCTCCTGCGGAGGCGGTCCAACCACCGTCGTTAGATAAATCGGCTCCTTCTTATGCGTCACGCACTCCACGTGAAATACCGGGAACTCTCCTTCCAACGAATAAAATCCGGTGTGATCGCCGAACGGCCCCTCCGTGCGCATCTCGTTCAGATTCACGTAACCTTCCAGCACAATCTCCGCGTTCGCGGGCACCTCGAGATCGTTCGTCTCGCACGGAACCATTTCCACGGGATCGCGCCGCAAGAATCCCGCGAACATCATCTCGTCCAGATCCGGTGGAATCGGCAGCATTCCCGCCAGCGCCGTAGCCGGATCGGAGCCAATCGCCACCGCAACTGGAATCCGCCCATCCGGATTCGCCGCCCGCGCGCGACGAAAATGCTCCGCGCCATGCTTCTGCGTTTGCCAATGCATGCCTGTCGTCCGCTCGTCGTACACCTGCATGCGATACATTCCGACGTTGCGCTTCCCCGTTTCCGGATTGCGCGTAAACACCAGCGGAAACGTAATGAACCGCCCTCCATCCTGCGGCCAGCACTTCAAAATCGGAAAATCAAACAGATTCACGTCCTTGCCGTGACGCCGCACATCCTTGCAATCGCCCGTCTTCACCGTTTTCGGGAAAAATGACCCCAGCTCCGCCAATTTCGGCAACATCTTGATCTTGTCAAACAATCCCGCAGGCGACTGCATGTCCAAAAATCCCCGAATCCGCGCGGCCACTTCATCCAACTCGCTCACCTCAAACGCCAGGCACATTCGCCGCACACTTCCAAACGTGTTCACCAACAGCGGCACCCGCGACCCTCGCACTTTCTCAAACAGCAGCGCGTAGTTCCCTTCGTGAGGAAC